>JBJOLO010000321.1:0-5974 GCA_046045565.1 Planctomycetota bacterium
ACGATTCTTGGCGCGATTGTCGTCGAGCAGATGAAAGACGACCGGATCGGAGACACGATGCGGTCGCGCATTGCCGCGCTGGTCGACCACAGTCAGCAGGCGATCGCAAACGCGAAACAGCATGAGGGGCTCTTTCTGATGCCCTTATGGCGCGGCCTGGGACGACTCCTCGACCACGCAGGAGTTCGATATCTTCCGCGAATGTTTACCGTGCTCGCAGCGCTGTCCATGGCCGTTTTGGGGCTGACGATGATACAGCGAGACTTTTTCGTTTTAGCGCGAGGCACCCTACAGCCGGCAACGCGTCAGGACATTTTCGCACAAACGGATGGCACGGTCGTGCACGTCGCCGTCGATCATGGTGCCGCAATTCATCAGGATGCGTTGCTGGTGCGGATGCGCAACGATGAACTCGATGCCGAAGTGCTCGGCCTGCTCGAGCGACAAACGACAACGCGGGAGCAAATCGAGACAAAGCAACTGACGTTGGTGAATACGAAGTCGTTGTCAAGCGTCGAAGAGACGCTATTGGCTGGTGAACTCGCCCAGTTGCGTGAGGCGGCGAAGAGCATCGAGCAGCAGTTGCAATTGCTCCGTACGAAACAAGAGCAGTTGGCCGTGCGAGCCCCGGGAGATGGCGTGGTGTTGACTTGGGACGCCGCGAACCAACTGTTGCAACGCCCGGTGCAACGCGGCCAAGTGCTAATGACGATTGCCGATCCTTCTGGCGAATGGGAGTTGGAACTCCAGGTTCCCGAACGGCAAATCCGGCATGTGCTGGAAGCAGACCAGCAGGCGGGGACGACGGAGGTGTTGTTCACGCTGAAGAGCCATCCCGGCGAGGAGTACACGGGGCGCTTGGTCGAAGTGCAGCGGATGGCGGAAGTTCGTGGCGACGAGGGGAACGCGGTTCTGGTTCGAGTGGCGATTGACAAAAGTCAATTGCCCGAGGTACCGAGCGAAACCACGGTGGTCGCGAAATTACACTGTGGTCGGCGCTCGTTGGGATACGTGTGGTTTGGCGAGTTGCTCGACAAGTTGGCGGCCGTTCGATTTCGTTGGCTTTAGCCTTGGCGGAGAACGCGATGCGAATCGGAACAGGTTTGATCATCACGGTGCTGTCTACGGTTGCACTGATGGCGTATGCCGCACCGCCGGGCGGCTCGAACGAATTGCGGCCGCGGGTGGCAGCTGCTCCTGCAAAACGGGACTCCGAAACGCCGCGAGGGGAGGCTCGCGAAAGCGCTCCACGCGAAGGCAATAAGGCAGCTCCGCGGGATGCGCGGATCTGGCCATGCCAGATCACGTTGATTGACGACGTCGAAGTGCCTGCCCCGGAGAGTGGGATCCTGGTTGCGATGGAGGTCCGCGAAGAGCAGTCGGTGACGCGGGGGCAGCTGCTGGCTGTCGTCGATGGTCGCCAGCAGGAGATGCAGCGCGATGCGTCGGTGATCGAACGCAATGCGGCCGCTGCAAAGGCCAGTGACGATATCGAAGTGCGGTACGCGGAAGCCGCTTACGAGAAAGCGGCCGCCGAACTCGATGACTCGCTGGCCATCAATAAGCGAAACGAAGGTTCGATCACGCAGACGCGACTCCGCGAACTGCGTTTGGAACGCGAGCGGGCAAGGCTGCAGATCGAGCGGGCAAAACTCGACCTCAAAGTGGCCGGTATGACGGCCGCAGTGCATGACGCCAAAGTCAAACTCGCCGAGGAATCGATCAGCCGCCGCCAGATTCAGGCGCCGATCGATGGAGAGGTCATTGCCGTGAATTTGCAACCCGACGAGTGGGTTTCGGCGGGTGATTCGGTGTTTCGCATTGTGCGACTGGATCGAGTCCGCATCGAGGGACTGGTGAATGCCAAGGAATACGATCCGTCGGAAATCGCGAATCGCGAAGTGACGGTGGAAGTGGAATTGGCACGCGGTCGAACGGTGCAGTTCCCCGGTCGGGTTACGAACGTGAATCCGATCGTGAAGTCGAATTTATATCGTGTCCGCGCCGAGGTCGAGAATCGCCGGGAGGATGACTTCTGGCTGTTGCAACCCGGCCGTGAAGCAGCGATGGTCGTGCATCTTCGGACGTCGCCGCGTAACGCAGCGCGCCCCCGCTAGTATGGCTCAAACCTCACTCGCGCCGAATTCCGCTCAACATCGTCCGCTTGGCTTACGGATGCGGCCCGATCTTGAGGTCCGTCCGCAAACCTATCAAGGTCGCGGTTGTTGGATCATCAAGGATCCTCTGGCACTACGCTATTTCCGGTTTGAAGAGGAAGAGTACACTCTCTTGAGCCGGCTCGACGGCGTTTGCAGTATCGACGATTTGCGGAAGGCATTTGAGCAGCGCTTCACGCCGCAAAAAATGGAAGTGGCGGAAATCCAGCGACTGCTCTCGATGTTGCATCGCTGTTCGCTGATCGTTGCCGACCACCCTGGGCAAGGCCGGGAGTTGCACGCGAGGGCAGCCGAACGTCGCCGTCAGGAGCGAACCGCGTCGTTGTTGTCGATTTTGAGCATGCGATTTCGCGGTGTGGATCCCGATCGACTGCTCGGGTGGCTCGATCAACGCATCGGCTGCATGTTTGACGGTTGGGCGTTGATGCTGGGATTGCTCTACGGCTTCGCGGCGGTCCTGTTGATCTTTACTCAGTTCGACGCCTTTCGTGCTAAGCTGCCAACGCTCGGAGATTTCTTCGGACCCGGAAGCTGGTTGACGTTGGCGCTGGTACTGGCTGCGACGAAGATCGCCCATGAGTTCGGTCACGGTATCGCATGCAAACACTACGGTGGTGAGTGTCATGAGATGGGCGTGATGCTGCTCGTGTTTACGCCCTGTTTGTATTGCAATGTCACCGATTCGTGGATGTTGCCGAGCAAATGGCGGCGGGCCATGGTGGGTGCAGCGGGAATGTATGTCGAGTTGCTGATCGCCGGAACGGCCGCCTGGCTTTGGTGGTTCAGTCATCCGGGACCATTCCACGTGCTGTGCCTGCGTGTGATGTTTGTCTGTTCCATCAGCACGATCGCGTTCAACGCAAATCCGCTGTTGCGATACGACGGCTACTACATTCTGGCGGATCTGATCGAAATTCCGAATTTGCGGCAAAAGGCGAATTCGCTCTTGCATCGCTGGTTTGCCGGCTCCGTTCTCGGCATGCCGTTGGAAGCCGATCCGTTTCTGCCGCGGCGAGGAAAGCTTTTCTTCATGGTCTATGCCGTGACCTCAGCGATCTATCGCGCTGTCGTCACCGTGTCGATCATCTGGTTCCTCATGCATGTGTTAGCACCGATGGAGATGCAGGTCATCGGGCAACTGCTTGCCGGTGCGACCGTGGTGGCGATGGTGGCCGTACCGCTGTGGCGTGCGATCCGATTTCTTCGTGTTCCCGGAAGGATGCAACAAATGAAATGGCAGCGAGCGACGGTGAAGTTCGGATTCGCATTGGCTGCGATTGGCGCGATGCTTGCGGTTCCCTGGCCGTACTATGTGCATTGCGTGTGTCTGGTTCAGTATCGCGACGCGGACGTCGTGTATGTCGATGCGGCAGGCAGCGTGCGAGAGTTGCATGTGAAAGCCGGCGAGCAGGTTCGAGCGGGTGATCGGCTGATGACCCTTGCCAATTTCGATATGCGCATGATGCTGGAGCGTCTCCAAGGCGAGTATCGCTTGCGAGAGACTCGTCTGGTCAGCCATCAGCAGCGGGCTTTGGCAGGCGACGAGGGTGCAGCGCGGGAGTTGGATGGCATTCGCGCTTCGCTCACCGCACTCAAGCAGCAAATCGACCGTGCTGAAGAGGATTTGGAACGGTTGGAGATTCGGGCGCCGCGAGGCGGCATCGTGCTGCCCGTCAACTATCGCGGGCCGACTCGTCGCGAAACGGGCAAGCTCGACGTTTGGAGCGGCACACCGCTCGACGCCAAAAATCGCGGTGCGTTTCTCACCAGCGGAGTGACGGTCTGCCGTGTCGGCGCTCCCGACCAATTGAAGTTGCTGCTCGCCATCGACCAGACGGAACTGCCGTTCGTCCAACTTGGTAATGAAGTGCGGATTCATATCAAAGGTCTGCCCGACCAGCGATTCGCGGGCAGGATCGATCAGCTTGCGAACGATGCGATGCAGGTGCTCCCGACTGCCTTGTCGTCCAAAGCGGAGGGAGACTTGGCGACGCACACCGACTCGGAAGGCAATGAGCGTCCGGTGAGTGCCACGTATCAAGCCCGTGTCGATCTCGACGATCCGCAGGGACGCGCTCTGGCGGGCATGACCGGGACGGCGTCGATTCGAGCCGGAAGTCAGTCGCTGGCACAGCGACTATGGCGATTCGCTTGTCATACCTTCCGTATCGAAATGTAGAGTACAATCTTTCCGCAATCACCGAGGGCTGTACATCGCGAAACGTGGCAGCGCAATCGGTGGCGTTGTTGCGATGCATGTCGCAATCGATCGCTCGGTGACGGGAGGATGTCGATGAATTGCTCCGTGGTGCTGATGCTGACCAGCCTCTGTGCGGGCCAGGTTGATCTGTCTGGAAAAGACGACGACTATAACCAATGGAAGCAAGCCTTGGGTGTGACCGCCGCGACCGCGCCGGCAGCCATTACCCGTCCGCCCGGATTTGTCGTGGAGTTGCTGCGCACCTCGCAGGGCGACGAAGGATCGTGGATCAGTTGCATCTTTGATCCCCAGGGGCATTTGTTGGTATCGCGGGAAAAAACCGGTGTTCTCCGCATGAAGTTAGTGCCGATCGCGGATGACGATCAGGATCTCCGCTCGGCTAAGCAGGGCAAAGGCAGTCCGCGAGACGGCGAGGGCGTTGCGTCGGTCGAAGTGGTAGAAAACACGCTGCTCGAATGCCGTGGTTTACTGTGGGCCTACGATGCGTTGTATGCAAACGCGAACAATTCGAAAGGCCTGTATCGACTTCGTGATACGAACGGTGATGGCACGTTCGATGAAGTGACGTTGTTAAGGAAAACGCCCGGCAATGTTGGACATGGACGCAATGATCTGGCACTCGGTCCGGATGGCAGAATCTATTCAATTCACGGCGACGATGTTCTGCTTCCTGAAGATGACACGCCGACAGCATCGCCGGTCGCTCATTGGCATGATGCTCGACTGTTTCCGTGCGAATGGGATCGCAACTTGTTTAACTCCTACATGCGTCCGCCCGGCGGACACTTGATTCGCACCGATCGCGAAGGCAAGACGTGGGAAGTCGTCGCCAGCGGGATGCGTAATCCGTACGGGATCGATTTTTCACCCGAAGGCGAAGCATTCACTTTCGATGCCGACATGGAATGGGACGTGGGCGTTCCCTGGTATCGTCCGACACGCGTGTTGCATCTGGTGTCGGGTAGCGACTGGGGCTGGCGAGTCGGAACGGGGCCTTGGCCGGCTTGGTATCCCGACAGTCTACCGGCTGCAGTCGATGTGGGCTTGGGGTCGCCCACGGCGGTGAAGTTCGGAACGCGCACGAAATATCCTGAAGCTTGGCGGCGCGCACTCTTTATCGCGGACTGGGCCTACGGTCGAATCCTGGCGGTGCAACTGAAACCGCAGGGAGCCGGTTACGTTGCCACCGAGCAACCGTTTCTGGCAGGCCGGCCGCTCAACGTCACGGATCTCGAGGTGGGGCCTGACGGCCATCTGTATTTCATCACGGGCGGCCGCGGTACGGTGTCCGGGTTGTATCGCGTCCGCTACACGGGCGCTGGTCCGAACTCCGAAAACGGCGAAAAGAAATCGACAGCATCGGCTGATTCTTCGGTAGCAGACGATGCTACGCGAGTCGCCGATACGGAGGTTGCCGATAAGGCAAGCGTTGCTGCGCGGCAACTGCGTAAACGGCTTGAAGCGTATCACGGCCGGCAGGATTCGCGGGCGATGGAACAAGCGTGGCCGCATTTGGATTCGTCCGACCTGTGGGTGCGGCATGCCGCGCGAATTGCTGTGGAGTCGCAGCCGTGGG
>JBJOLO010000334.1:0-4233 GCA_046045565.1 Planctomycetota bacterium
GTCACAGCGCATCCTGCCCCCACCGCGGTCGCAGCGAGTACGCAAGCCCCTGATCAGCCTGCCGTGCCGCCGCCCGCCGTGAACACAGCGGCGACGAACGCGTCCTCGACTGCAGACAGTGTCACACCAATCCCACCTGCGTCAGCGGTTGTGCCGCCCACAGTCGCTCCATCTGCAGTCGCTCCACCTGTAGTCGCTAGCGCGGCAGAGACCAAGGTCGCGCAGACTCCGGCGCCGGTCAAGCCCGCTGATTCGACGCCTGGAAAAGATGCCAAACAGCGAGTCGTCCGCGTCACCGCCCAAAATCTGACTCGCCTGATGAGCCTCGCCGGCGAATCGCTCGTCGAAGCACGCTGGCTCGGTCCGTTCGGTGCATCGCTGCAAAAACTGAAGAAAATGCACGATCACCTCGCGAACAGCCTCGATGCACTCTCGCAGTTCATGACCGATTCGGGAACGACCTCCCTGGTCACCGATATGCGCCGCAGACTCGCCGAATGCCGACAGGAGCTTTCGCACCGGCTCGATGAAATCGAAGTTCATGCGCGCCAGACAGCCGACCTCAATAGCCGTCTCTACCACGAGGTCATCGACAGCCGCATGCGTCCGTTTGCGGATGGGGTACAAGGCTTTCCGCGGTTGATTCGCGACCTGAGCCGACAACTGGGCAAGAAAGTCCAATTCGAGATCGAAGGAAACACCACGCCGGTTGATCGCGACATCCTCGAGCAACTCGAGGCGCCTTTGAACCACCTGCTGCGCAACGCATTGGACCACGGAATCGAATTGCCGGAAGAGCGTGTGGCGAGCGGCAAGTCAGACACGGCGCTCGTCAAACTGCAAGCGCGACATCGAGCCGGCATGTTGATGATCACGGTTACGGATGATGGGCGAGGAATCGCCGAAGAGAAACTGCGGCGCAAGATTGTCGCTCGCGGGCTCTCGACTCCCGAAATGGTCGCCGTGATGACGCAGCGCGAACTGTTTGATTTTCTGTTTCTGCCCGGATTCTCCACCACAGAGAAGGTAACCGAGGTCTCCGGGCGCGGAGTCGGCCTGGATGTCGTACACAGCATGGTTCACTCGGTGGGTGGACATATTCACATCTCCTCGGAACTAGGCCGCGGCACATCGTTCCATTTGCAACTGCCCATCACGCTGTCAGTGATGCGCGCCGTGCTTGCCGACATCGGCGGGGAACCGTACGCGTTTCCGCAGAACCGACTGGAGCGTCTGCTGCGGATCCCGCGCGATCAACTGAAGTCGCTCGAAGGACGACAGTATTTCTCCGTCGATGGTCGCAATGTCGGCACGGTTCAGGCTCAGCAAATCCTCGAACTGGACGGCCCCGCCGCCGAAACAGACGAACTGTCGATCATTCTGCTCGGTGACGAAACGCGACCACTGGGACTGGTGGTCGATCGATTCCGGGGTGAACAGGACCTTGTTGTCCGGCCGCTCGATTCGCGGCTTGGCCGAGTGCCTCATGTCAGCGCTGCCGCGCTGCTCGATGACGGCGACCCGATCTTAATCGTCGATGTCGATGACCTGATGCGAGGCATCGACCAGATCCTCACCGAAGGCAAACTGCGACGACTCGCCAAACAAGCCGCTACGACCCACCACAAGAAACAGATTCTCGTCGTGGATGACTCGATCACCGTGCGCGAGGTGCAACGCCAATTGCTTCAAGCGAACGGGTATGCGGTCACCACGGCCGTCGACGGTGTCGATGGCTGGCACACGTTGCAAACCGGCGAGTTTGACCTTGTGATCAGCGACATTGATATGCCTCGCATGAACGGATTTGATCTGGTACGATCGATCAAGGAGCACGAGCGACTACGGCGGATTCCGGTCATTATCGTGTCGTACAAAGATCGGCCCGAGGACCGCATGAAAGGACTCGAGGCAGGTGCGAACTTCTACCTGACCAAGAGCAGCTTCCATGACGAGACGCTACTGGAGACGGTCGTCGACTTGATTGGCAAGTAGGAGGCGGACCGTCCATGCGAATTGGAATTGTCAACGACATGGCACTCGCCACCGAGGCGCTTCGGCGAGTGGTCGAATCGAAGCCCGAGTATCGCGTTGCCTGGACGGCGAAGGATGGCGCCGAGGCCGTACAGCGATGTGCGAAGGATCGGCCCGATCTGATCCTGATGGATCTGCTGATGCCGGTGATGAACGGGGTCGAGGCCACCGCACGCATCATGAGTCAGAATCCGGTGCCCATCCTGGTCGTTACGGCGACGGTCTCCGGAAACTATTCGCTGGTGTATGAAGCCATGGGACGCGGGGCACTCGACGCCGTGAACACGCCCGTGCTGGGGCCCAATGGTGACATCGCCGGCGGCGCCGAACTGCTCAAGAAAATCGGACAAGTGTCACGGTTTTCCCAGTCCAGCAGTCGCATCGAGGCTGTCGCTCCGATCGCTGCAGCGACATCCTACTCCTCTTCGGGACCCGAGTTTACGCTTGTCGCCATCGGTGCATCCACCGGCGGTCCCCAGGCACTCGGCGAGGTGCTCTCCGCCATCCCCGCCGGCACCCAAGCGTCGTTTGTGGTTGTGCAGCACATCACTCAGGACTTCGCTAAAGGACTTGCCACTTGGTTGAGCGAGCGTAGTCCGCTGCCGGTGATCGTCGCAGAAACAGGGATGCTGCTGGAACCCGGTCGCGTGTTCCTGGCCGGAACCAATGATCACCTCGTGCTGCGACGACCTCGCCTCCTGGAGTACACCCAGCATCCGGTCGACAATCCCATGCGCCCCAGTGTGGATGTCTTTTTTGCGAGTGCCGGAGAAAACTGGCCTCGACCGGGTATCGCCGTCTTACTTACCGGAATGGGCCGCGACGGAGCGGCCGGCATGTTGCAATTGAAACAACGCGGTTGGCACACGATTGCTCAGGATGAAGCGAGTTGCGTGGTGGCGGGAATGCCCGCCGCCGCCATTCGCATCGGCGCCGCCAAAACGATCTTACCTCTTGGAAGAATTGGCCCGGCGATTGTCAGCCAATTGAAAACCCTGGCGCAAGCAAAACCATGAGCCCACCCGTCCATCAGAAAAAAGCGATCGAACACAAAATCCGCGTGCTGCTCGTCGATGATCAGGCGATCAGCGGCGAGTACGTCAAACGCTGTCTCGCGAATGTACCGGATCTGGAATTCCATCACTGCATGGATCCAAGTAAAGCGGTGGAACTGGCCAACCAGATTCAACCCACGGTGATCCTGCAAGATTTGGTCATGCCCGAAATCGACGGGCTGATGCTGGTGAAGTTCTTTCGCGTCAATCCCACCACGCGCGATACTCCGATGATTGTGTTGTCGAGCAAGGAAGAGGCGACGATCAAGGCAGAATCGTTCGCACGTGGCGCCAATGACTACTTGGTGAAGTGGCCGGAAGCCGTCGAACTGGTGGCCCGCATCCGCTACCACTCCCATGGCTACATCCACTTGTTGGAACGCAACGAAGCCTACGCCGCACTCGAAGCCAGCCAGAAAGCCCTCGCCGCTGAAATCGCTGCCGGTTCGGCCTACGTCCAATCCTTGCTGCCCGCACCGATGACCGAACCGCTCGCCATCGACTGGCGTTACGTACCCTGCGCCGACCTCGCCGGCGATTCGCTCGGATTTCACCTGCTCGACGACGAACATGTCGCGATCTACCTGCTCGATGTCACCGGACATGGACTCGCCTCCGCGTTGCTGGGCGTCACCGTCATGAATGTACTCCGCGCGAAATCGCTGCCAAACACCGATTTCCGTAAGCCCGGCGAAGTACTCGGTGCACTCAACGACGCCTTCCCCATGGAGAACCAGAACAACAACTGCTTCTCGATCTGGTATGGCGTCCTGCACCTGCCGACCCGCACCTTGCGATGGTCCGGTGGCGGACATCCCGCCTCCCTGCTGTTCACGCCCGATCAACCCAACACGGCGATCCAACTCGAATCCGATGGTCCGATCATCGGCATGATGCCCTGGCCGGAATTTGAGAGCCGCGAACTGCAAGTGCCGCCCGGCTCACGACTGTATGTCTACAGCGACGGTGCACAAGAAATTCATCTTACCGATGGCACGGAATGGCCGTTCGAAGAGTTTGTTCAATTCATGTCGCAACCCGTCAGCGGCGATTCGTCGATCATGGATCGACTGCTCGCTCATGTGCGAGTGCTCCGTGGCTCCAAAACGCTTGACGATGATTACTCGATCATCGAAGCCACGCT
>JBJOLO010000336.1:0-5497 GCA_046045565.1 Planctomycetota bacterium
ACCCGGCCTCGCCGAGATCCGCGCGGCTTCGCGCGCACTGCGCGACTGGTCGACGCGGGAACAGATCGACGTGGTCGAGTTATACGGCGACTTGCCACTCGAACGCCAAGACCAGGCCCTCTTGGGCGGACCACGACGCAAAGTCGTGTTGTCAACCAACGTCGCAGAAACATCGGTCACCGTCGAAGGCATCACCGCCGTGGTTGACTCAGGCCTGGCACGACAACTGGTCTATGACCCGCGCGTCGGCCTCGATCGTCTGGTGCTGGGCCCGATCTCGAAATCATCCGCCGAGCAGCGAGCGGGACGGGCTGGCAGGTTGCGACCGGGTATCTGTATTCGCCTGTGGGACGCCAATCATCAACGCGTTCGCGTTGCGCATTCCGAGCCGGAGATACGTCGCTTGGATCTGGCGGGAGCCGTACTGCAGCTGCGGGCCCTTGGTGAACGGGACATCCAGGCCTTTCCCTGGTTCGAAGCGCCTCGGCAGGAAAGCCTCGAACAGGCGACTGCACTGCTCGCGAATCTGGGTGCGCTCCATGACGATGAACTCACCGATCTGGGACGTCAGATGGCTCGCTTGCCGCTCGCACCCCGACTCGCCCGCCTGCTCCTTGCCGGGAAGCAGTGGCAATGCATGGTTGAAGCCGCGACGGCGGCGGCCCTTTTGTCGGAGCGCGACATCTTTCGCCGTGATCATACGATTAAGGGACCTCGCTCCCATACCACCTGCGACTTGCGCGATCGAATCGAGGCGATTCAAGAGTTCGAGGACCACGGTCGAACGGAGTTTCCCGTCGGATCGCTGTCGCGCGTCTCGGCAAAAAATGTGATCCGCGTCCGCGATCAGCTTTGCAAGCTCATCGAGCGAGAACATCGCAGCGGCGGTCATCGCGAGCGGACCGCGAATGGCGGAAATCGTCCGGCCATTTCGTTGCCCGAAGCGATGGGGCGGTCGCTCCTTGCCGCGTTTCCTGATCGCGTCGTACGACGCCGCGATCCCCACTCGCGACGCGGCATCATGGTCGGAGGCAAAGGCGTGCGCCTGGACGATTCCAGCGGTCTGACCAGCGGTGAATTGTTTCTCGCGGTCGATGTCGAAGGCGCTGCGGGCGATGCCCTCGTTCGTCAAGCCTCCGCGATGGAACGATCCTGGCTGCCTGCGGAGCAACTCGATGTCCAAACCGAACTACTCTTTGATGAAAAATCGCGACGTGTTGTCGCCCGGCGCCGTACTCGATTTCTGGACATTGTCCTGGACGACGATGCAGCGGCGTTGCCCGATGAAGAGCAGGTCGCAAATGTGCTTGCCACCGCGGCACAGGAACATCTGACCGAACTTTTGCCGGGCCCGGAATCGGAGGCGGGTAAATACCTAGCCCGCATTCGCTGCCTTCGCGAATGGATCCCCGAACTTGAATTACCCGCACTCGAAGGGAGTCACTTTCTCACCGCACTACGTTGGCTCTGCCATGGCTGTCGAAGCTTTGACGACCTTCAGCACGCCAATTGGATTAGCGCGATCGATCAGGCATTAACGGCCGAACAGCGATTGGCAGTGCAACGCGAAGCACCGGAACGCGTGTCGGTTCCCAGCGGTAGTCGCATCGCCTTGACCTACGAAACAGGTCGCCCACCGGTCCTCGCTGTCCGGATTCAGGAAATCTTCGGTTTGACCGACACGCCGCGGATCGCACGCGGACGCGTGAAGGTGCTGCTACACCTGCTGGGTCCGAACTATCGGCCGCAACAAATCACCGACGATTTGCGAAGTTTCTGGGAAAACGGCTACCCCGAAATCCGCAAGGAATTGCGTCGGCGCTATCCCAAACATTCGTGGCCCGATGATCCGCTTCACGCCACCCCCGAACATCGCCCACGGCGTCGTTGACCGTCTGCTTGTCGTTCGATACAGTCGAGTCCCATGAAAGCAGCCTATATATCCGAGACCGGACCGGCCGAGAAAATTCAGTTCGGGGACCTGCCAACGCCGACAGCGCGGGACGGACAGGTTCTGGTGCGAATCAAGTCGGTCGCCGTCAATCCGATCGACACCTACATACGCAATGGTGCGAACTATTGGGAACTTCCCAAGCCGTTCATTATCGGCGCCGATTTCGCCGGGGTCGTTGAATCTCCAGGGCCGAACACGAAGCGTTTCCAAGTCGGCGATCGCGTTTGGGGGTCGAATCAAGGCTTGATGGGGCGCCAGGGGTGCTTCGCCGAGTATGCTGCGGTTGATGAGCACTTTCTCTATCCAATCCCCGACACGGTTTCCGACGACGATGTCGCCGCCTGTGCACTCGTCGGCATCACCGCTCACCTCGGCCTATTTCGCGAAGCGCGTCTCAAGGCAGGTGAGACCCTGTTCGTTAACGGCGGCAGCGGCGGTGTCGGTTCGATGGTGATTCAGATGGCCAAAGCCGCCGGGGCCCGCATCGCGGCGACGGCCGGAAGCGACGAGAAAGCAGCCGCATGCCGCAAACTCGGCGCCGATCTGGCCATCAATTACAAGACGCAAGATATCGCCGCCAGCATCAAAGAATTCGCTCCCAACGGCGTGAACATCTATTGGGAAACAACACGCGATCCCGACTTCGACCGGATCGTTCCGCTGCTCGCCGAACGTGGTCGCATTGTGCTCATGGCCGGGCGAGAAGCGCGGCCGCCGTTCCCCGTTGGTCCGTTCTACGTCAAGGGCTGCTCCATGCACGGCTTTGTGATGTTCAAGGCGACTCCGGACGAACAGCGATCCTGCGCCGACGACATCAATCAATGGCTCGCCGCCGGTAAACTTCACGCGCACATTTCGCACACCTTCCCCCTGTCACAAGCCGCGGAAGCGCATCGACTGCAGGAGGAAAACACCCTGCGAAAAGCGGGATCGTTGGCAGGAAAAATCGTTCTGCATCCGTAGGTCGTCCGCACTCCGCACACCGAAGCCCTTTCGCGCGATCAGTTTCCTGCCATGCAAACCGCCAAACGGATTGTGATCACGGGGGCCAGTCGGGGACTCGGCAGAGCCCTTGCGAAGGAATTCGCTGAGCACGGACATCGGGTCTGCGGTTGCGCTCGCTCCGGGGAGACAATCGACTCGCTTCGTCGCGCGTGGCCTGCGCCGCATCAATTCGACGTCGTGGATGTCGCGGATTCCGCCCAGGTGGATGCCTGGGCTCGCAGGGTGCTGACGGAATTCGGCACCCCGGATCTGCTGCTGAATAATGCGGCCGTCATCAATCCGAATGCACGTCTCTGGGAAACCTCACCGACGCATTTCGACGATGTGATCGACGTGAATGTGAAGGGCGTCTATTTCGTTGTCCGCGCCTTCGTTCCGGCGATGATCGAACGAGGATCCGGCGTCGTCGTGAATTTTAGTTCGGGCTGGGGCCGCTCGACTTCGCCCGAGGTCGCACCGTATTGCGCCAGCAAATGGGCCGTTGAAGGTCTGACACGGGCGTTGGCTGAAGAACTGCCAGCAGGTTTGGCAGCGATCCCGCTTAACCCCGGCATCATCAACACCGACATGCTGCAAAGCTGTTTCGGCGAAGATGCCGACGCCTATCCATCGCCCGCCGCATGGGCAAGGAAAGTCGCGCCGTTCCTGCTGCGACTGGGGCCGGCGGATAACGGCAAGCCCTTGACCGCGCCGAGTCCCTGACGCTTCGGGTGCACGATCAGCGAGGCGCACTCGCTTTGCTGGCTTGCGTGGAAATCGATTTTACGAAGACGTCCGTCACCCCCATCGCGTGCTGCCCGTCCCCTTCGACAAAGGTCCGAACGTGGCACGGTCCCTCAGCATCGGCGGGCACGAGGATCTCAAACTCGAATGAACCAGGCTCGACTTGCAATTCTTTGCTCCACCATGCGTGGGAGTTCGACTGATCGTAGGTTTCAGTGTAAGCAGCCAGAGCCGCATCGGATCCGTCGAATTGGCCCCGCGATGGCGGGACGAAACGCAGTCGGTCACGACGACAGACCAGTTCCGCGACACAGCGTCCCGAGATCGGCGATTTTGCGCTCACCTTGATTCGCTGCCCCGCCTCCACATCCACAATGGACGGCAACTCCACCACTTCGGGCGTCCGCAGTCGCAACAGCGGATCGCCAATCAAGTTGAATAGATGCAAGTGCTCACGTCGCTCCTCCGCAAGCAATGCCGGTGTGGCTCCCAGCAACGATGCGACTGTGTTGAGCACCTTGCGTTCCGGCGTATCCGCAGGATCAGCAAGTCGCCGCTTGGCTTCCAGCACCACTTCGCCCAGCGTCTCGCGCTGCTCTTGAAAACATTCCCGCATGAGCCCGGTTCCGAGAATCGACATCGCGTAGGGCATCGTCACTCGTGAACCGCCGAGAATGGCAACCGGTCCCCGTGGCGCTCGCAACAGTTCCTCGGCCAAGCAATCGTTGGGCTGATCAAATGCCCCGGTATAACAAGCCAAAAACACCGCGATTGGCGAGCCGGCCTGACTCTGAATCTTCGGCATGTCGCGCGACGTGAGAATCGGGTAGGTGGTCCCCGGCACGCGCACCTGGTCCAGTTCGGTGCGCTGACCGTGACCGATGTAGACCCAAAACAAACAGCCTTCATTCAACCGCCGCAACGACGTCTCGCGAAAAAATCGAGGATCCGGACAATAGGGGCTCTGCCAGCTGCCGTAGGTCACCGTGGTTTCATAGTCCGCAGGAATCCCCTCGGTCACAAATTTCTTCGCCGCCATCTCAATCACGGTATCCGTGAGTGCGCCAAACCCGCCGATGCCTGCAACCAGATTGATCTTCTGTCGCCAAGCCCCGAAGTCATTCGAGTTCTCGTAGTCGATAATCTTGCGCACGATCGTGCGCAATTCCTCGGCGCTATCCGCCGTGATGCGTCCCACCGCGAGATCGGGAACTTCGTCGCCATCCAGATCCGCGTACCAATTGTCTGAGGCAATTTCGGGTTCTGAACCCCACTGCACATTCACTCGGGCGCGGACGTGACGGGTCGGGGTCGTTCTCGCGCGAACACGAGCATCGCGCGAGGCACGCGGATCGGCGTCACCCAACAAAACGACCGTCCGCAGGCGTCCCGATTTCGCCGAAGTCCGGATCGCTTCGCGAATCTCTTCGGGCGAGTAGTCGCTCGAAATAAACCCCAATTGATGCCCTTGGTTCGTTCGATGAACGGTCCAGGGTTTGAAAGCCTCCAGGAACTCACGAGGTCCGACAACTAAGGTGTCGGGGCCCGCCGGTGCTGCCAGCAACACCGCGCCCAAGCATGCGACCCATCCCGCCATTCGCGATCACTCCTACATACGATTGCGAGAAGATGGTGAACCCATCTCGATCTCCGCGAAAGCAGTGTACCGACGATCCGCAATCCGGCTCAAGGCGAACTCCGCAAGCGAATCGTTTCCCGCTTTTCCCCTCTCGCCTTAGCCAACGGGCGTGAATACATTGGAGCGAGTTCAACCTCCTGGCGTAATGCCGCAAAAATTCGGCCGCGCGCCTGACC
>JBJOLO010000351.1:0-6940 GCA_046045565.1 Planctomycetota bacterium
TTTCTCGGCAGTGATCGGGCATTCGACCCGGAGCAGGATTGGCTGCATCAACTTGCGAATTGGCTGACGGCCGCCGACAACGTCGCCTTCTCCCAGGCGCAGGCCAACTTGATCTGGTATCACCTGCTCGGCCGAGGCCTCGTCGATCCGGTGGATGATTTCCGTGCGACCAATCCGGCTGTCAATCCGCCATTACTCGCGTACCTCGCAACGAAGTTATCAGAACATCGCTTCGATGTTCGGTATCTCCTGCGTCAGATCGTGCTTGCCGACGCCTATCGACGATCTTCCGAACCCAACAGCAGCAACCTTCACGACGAACAGCATTTCTCTCGCGCGATCGTGCGTCGTCTCCCGGCTGAAAAAATCCTGGACGCCCAATCGCAAGTGCTGGATGCTCCCAGCCGCTTTGCCGGATTCGCCTTGGGAATTCGCGCAGGCCAGATTCCGGGCGTACGGCGCGAAGCAAAGGCGCGAACCGGCGACAACTTCCTGCGAAGCTTTGGAAAACCCCAGCGTCTGCTGGCCTGCGAATGCGAACGATCCAACGAAACCACGCTCAGCCAAGCACTGCTGCTGATTGCCGGACCCGAGATGCAAGAGCGACTGGTGCAAGCCGGTAACCGACTCGACCAATTGTCGAACAGTCCGCTCTCCTTGAACGACCGCGTCGCCGAGTTGTATTGGGCGGCGCTGAGTCGCGCACCAAGCCCTATCGAATTGCAGGAAGCGGTGCGCGTGATCGAACAGACCAACGATGCGCGCGAGGCGCTGCAGGATTTGGCCTGGGCCCTGCTCAACTGCAAAGAGTTCCTATTCCAGCATTAATCGATGCTCGTCATTCGCCGACGGGCAGCCTTACTTGATTTTGCCGACAAATACTCACGAAAGTACGTAGCGAAGTAGCAACCAAATTGAGACACACGTTTTTTACAAGCGATCTAGCGAAACGAGGAGTGACCATGAGGAAGCGTTGGCTGGCAACCGTTTGCGGTGCAATTCTTTTCGGCAATCTGGTGGGACCGCTGACACAGGGAGCAGATCCTGCGGCGCCCGGGTCGCGTGACTGGCCGCAGTGGCGCGGTCCCAATCGAGACGGAATCAGCCTGCAGCAGAACTTGGCCAAGAGCTGGCCAAAGGATGGGCCTCAAAAATTGTGGGAAGTGAAAGACGCAGGCATCGGCTATTCGTCCGTCGCAATCCAAGGCAATCGTCTGTACACGCTGGGCGATCTGGACGGAGTGGAGCATGTGATTGCGCTCGAGACGGCAACCGGAAAGCGCATCTGGGCAGTGCAACCCACTCCCGTCGCACGATTGCTGGACGACCGCATCACTTCCGAGTTTAAGGCGCTTGATAAGGACCAGGACGGCAAGATTGGCGAACTGGAGGCGTTGAGCCGATTCGGCTGGGAATTCAATCGCTTTGACAAATCGGCCGGTGGCGATGGGGAGTCTCGATTGAAGGCGCGAGCCAAGGCGATTCTGGAACAGGGCGACTCGAATAAGGACGGCACACTTTCCTACGAAGAAGCCGGACGGTTGTTCCGCGATCGCTTTGGGGCGATCGACGTGGCAGACGCCAAGGGTGACGCAGTGGCGATTGCCACCAAGCGGGTGGCGGGATACTTGAAGGCGCTCGACAAGGATGGCGATCAGAAAGTTTCGCGAAACGAATCGCGCGGATCATGGCTTGAACCGCAATTCAATCGCATCGATAAAAAGGTGGAAGGCACCGACAAGGGTGACGAGCAGCTGGACGCCAAAGAACTGGAAGAGTTCTTGACGAAAAATGACGCGGGCAAGGATGGTGTCCTGTCAGCGCAGGAATTGGAGGAGTTCTATATCAAGAGTCGCGTTGGCGGCGACGGGCAATTGACGAAAGAGGAATTGCGCGGTCCGTTCGGCGGCTTTCGCAACGATATGGGTGACGGACCTCGTTCCACTCCGACGATCGACGGCGATGTGCTCTATGTCGAAGGCGGCAACGGCGATGTATCGTGCTTGAAGGCAGCCGATGGCGAAACGGTATGGCACGTGAACCTTCGAACCGAATTTGGCGGTGGCGTCCCCGGCTGGGGATATTCGGAATCACCGTTGGTGGTCGATAACTTGCTGATTGTGACGCCGGGCGGCCCGAAAGGTACGCTGGTTGCGCTCGATAAGAAAACGGGCAAGAAGGTCTGGCAGAGCGGCACCGTGACAGAAGGGGCTCACTATTCGTCACCCCTCATCGCCAACATTGCGGGCGTGCGACAGGTTGTGCAGTTTGCTTCGGCCAGCGTCTTTGGCGTCTCGATTAACGACGGAAAATTCCTGTGGAAGTACGCCGCTCCGGCAAACGGAACGGCAAACTGCTGCATGCCGATCGTCGAGAACGAATACGTCTATGCGTCGAGCAGTTACGGGACCGGCGGCGGATTGACACGCATTTCAGGCGGTGGCGACAACCTGGTTTCGGAAGAAGTTTATTTCGACAAAAAGATGCAATGCCATCATGGCGGCATCGTGAAGATCGGCGACTATCTCTACAGCAACGGTGGCGGCGCACTGATCTGCATGGAGTTCAAAACCGGCAAGATCGTTTGGCAGAACCGCGGGCCGGGCAAGGGATCGCTGATTGCTGCTGACGGCATGTTGTACGTCTTCAGCGAAGGCCACGAGGTCGCGCTGGTGGAAGCAACGCCGGAAGCCTACCGTGAACACGGCCGGTTCAAAATCGAGGCCCACGGCCGACCAAGCTGGGCGCATCCGGCGATCGCGGACGGCAAGTTGTTCCTCCGCGATCAGGAATGGCTGGCTGCATACGACATTCAAGCAAAGTAACGTATTGCACTAGGATCCATTGCATCGCGTGGCCAATTCGGTCGGGCCGATTCAGTCAGGCCAATTCATTCCGGCCGAATCGCGTCGCGGCAGGTTGCTGCGCTGCACCGCACGGCCGATAATCGTGCGGCAACGGTACGGCCGAATCGCTTTTTGATTGATCGCAGGAGAGTTTCCATGAGACGAATGGTGTGTTGCGGATTGTGGCTTCATTTCGTGATGATCTCCGCGATGGCGATCGCCGGGCCCGGTGACAAGCGTTTCGATATTTACTGGGTGGATGTCGAAGGCGGTGCGGCAACCTTGATGGTCACGCCGGCCGGCGAATCGATCCTGATCGACACCGGCAACCCCGGTCGTCGCGATCCCGATCGCATCGTACAGGTTGTCACGAAAGTTGCAGGACTGCGGCACATTGATCACTTGGTCACGACCCATTACCACGGCGACCATTACGGTGGAGCCGTGGAATTGCGAGCCGCCTTGC
Organism: Planctomycetota bacterium; assembly: GCA_046045565.1. Taxonomy (GTDB): domain Bacteria; phylum Planctomycetota; class Planctomycetia; order Pirellulales; family Pirellulaceae; genus VGZA01. The sequence goes on from JBJOLO010000351.1 coordinate 3,313, forward strand.
CGATCAAAGCGGTCTACGACAACGGGATCTGGGAAGGGATGCCGGAGAAGCCTGACAAGTCGTATTTCGATTTCCCGGCTGAGCGTCGCGTGGCACTAAATCCCGGCGACATGATGCCCGTGAAAAACATCGAAGGAACCGCATCGTTAAGCGTGCAATGCATCGGCGGGCGACAAAAATTCCTTGCGGCTTCCGCGGACCTACCCGCCAACGATCAGATCTGTGCTTCTTCGCGAACCAAAGACCGCGATGGCTCGGATAATGCCAACAGCGTGGTGTTGGTCGTCAATTTCGGACCGTTTCGTTTTTTTGACGCGGGCGACCTGACGTGGAATCGCGAAGCCGATCTGGTCTGCCCTAAGAACCTGATTGGAAAAGTGGATGTCTATCAGGTCACCCATCACGGCCTCGACGCCAGCAACAATCCTGTCGTGCTGCGCTCGCTCGAACCCACCGTCGCGATCATGAACAACGGTACCACCAAGGGCTGCATGCCCGAGGTGTTCACGAACCTGAAAGAAACAAAATCGATTACCGCAATCTATCAGGTGCACAAGAATCTTCGTCCGGACGGATCGGTGAACAATGTGCCGGCCGAGTTCATCGCGAACCAGGAAAAAGAGTGCCAAGGGAACTACATCAAGCTGTCGGTCGCAGCGGATGGAAAATCGTACACGGTCGCGATCCCAGCCAACAAACACGAAGCAACCTACAAGACGCGCGGCCAGTAAGCGTGGCTGCAAGCAAGTTCGTCATGCCTTCGTCGAAGATGGCATGGCGTGCGATGCTTAGCTCACCAAGAAAGCGACTCCAGGATTTTGCATGGTACCCCGCTCGAGATCGAAAGTGATTCCGGCCATGGGTTCGATGCCAGCGATGGGTTCGAGTTCCTTTGCAAGTTCCTTCGCAAGTTCCTATGGGAGCGCGCTCAATCGCCGCAGCCTGTTGCGTGTGGGCGGGATGGGCATGTTGGGGCTGACGCTTCCGCGACTTTGGGCAGCGGAGGGCAAGATCCGCCCGCGAGCCAAGTCGGTGATTTTTCTCTTTCAGTGGGGCGGCCCGAGTCATATCGACATGTTCGATATGAAGCCCCATGCACCGGACGACGTGCGTGGCCCCTTGAAGCCGATTTCCAGTAGCGTGCCCGGATTGCAGGTGTGCGAGCGACTGCCGGAGCTCGCCAAGCGGATGGATCGTTTTACGCTGATCCGCAGCGTGACGCACACGATGAACAACCACAATTCAGCCGGCTACTACGCGTTAACGGGCCATGCACCGCCCAGCGACGACCAGCGACTGCGCGATTCACTCGACCTGTGGCCCGCTTACGGCAGCATCGTCGATCGCTTGGCACCGAATACGAACGGGATGCCGACATTCGTGAGCTATCCGCACGTGATTCGCGACGGATCGGTTACGCCGGGCCAGCATGCAAGTTTTCTCGGCAAATCGCACGACCCGCTTTTCTTTCGCGAAGATCCCAATGCGGCGAATTTCAGCTTGCCGGAACTCAGCCTGCCCGCGAACCTCGACATTTCGCGATTGCAGCGTCGACGTTCCGTGCAGCGATTTATTGACCGTCAGTCGCGTCTGCTGGAGGATTCCGCCGAGGCGCGAGGCTTCGACGAGTATTACGACAAGGCGATCGGACTGCTGACTTCGAGCGACGTGCGCCGCGCGTTCGATCTGGGTCAGGAACCCGAAGAACTGCGAAACCGCTACGGCCGCACGTCGTACGGCCAAGGTTGCCTGCTTGCGCGGCGATTGGTGGAATCCGGTATCAAGTTCGTCACCGTCTATTTTTCCGATTCGATCGGCGGACGAAGCACCGAGTCAGGCGGCTGGGATACGCATGGCTTTGACAACACGCGGATGTTCCCGATCGTGGACAAGTACCACTTTCCGATCACCGAGCAAACCCTGCCGACCTTGATCGACGATCTGGAGCAACGCGGACTGTTGGACGAGACCTTGGTGGTCTGGATGGGAGAATTCGGTCGAACGCCGAAGATCAACAAAAGCGAAAGTCGAGACCACTGGCCGCGCTGTTATTCCGTATTGCTGGCTGGCGGGGGTGTGCAACGCGGTCGAATCTACGGCTCGTCCGACCCACAAGCCATGTATCCCGACCAGGATCCGGTGCGGCCCGAAGACCTGGCGGCGACGATTTATTATCTTCTGGGCATCGATCCCGGTATCGAAGTGCGCGACCGCAGCGACCGACCGCTCGTCATCGCCGGCCGGCCCTTGACCGAAATCATGACGTAACCTTTTTTTTCAAAAATGCATTGCTCGCTCTGGAGGTTCTCGATGTTCCGATCCCTGATTGCGCGTCTGGGTTTCGCTGTTTTGGGTTTCGCTGTTTTGACAAACACTTTTCATGCGACACCGTGCCACGCGGCGCCCAAGATGAAAGCCCTGATCGTCGACGGGCAAAATAACCACGGCGTCTGGCCGAAGACGACGCAGATGATGAAGTCGTATCTGGAGCAGACGGGATTGTTCGAAGTCGAGATCGCAACGACGGCCAAGCAGGGCAGCGATCCGAACTTCAAGCCCAAGTTCAGTGATTACCGTGTTGTCGTTTCGAATTACAACGGCGCCGATTGGCCTGCGGAAACGCAGCAGGCCTTTCTCGATTACCTTAAGGCGGGCGGCGGATTCGTGGTGGTGCATGCCGCGAACAATGCGTTCGGCAACTGGAAGGAATACAACGAAGCGATTGGACTTGGCGGCTGGGGCGGACGCAATGAGAAGAGCGGCCCGTACATTTACTATGATGCCGAAGGCAAACTGATCCGCGATACGCAATCCGGTTCAGGCGGCAGCCACGGCGCACAGCATCCGTTCAAAGTGATCGTGCGCGACACCGAGCATCCCATCACCAAAGGGATGCCTCGCGAATGGATGCACGCCAACGACGAACTGTATGATCGCCTACGAGGTCCGGCCGCCAACATGCAGGTGCTCGCCACCGCCTACGCCGATAAGGCGAAAGGTGGCACGGATCGTCACGAGCCGATGATCTTCACGGTGCAATATGGCAAAGCCCGGATCTTCCACACGCCGATGGGACACGGTGTCGATTCGCAGGAATGCGTCGGCTTCATCACCACGTTGCAGCGCGGCGCGGAATGGGCCGCGACTGGAGCGGTAACGATTCCGATCCCGGGCGATTTCCCCAAGTCCGATCAAGTCGCGCAGCGAAAATCGCCCGCCGCACCGTAGGCGAAATGTGCCTGCCGTAGGCGAAATGTGCTTGTTCGACGCCGAGTGCAACGCGGTTACTTCTTGACCGTCGAAGCATCGCGGAGCAATCGCAGGGCCTCTTCGACCAGCATTTCACCGCTACCCGGACGTAGCGCGGAGTTCGTTACTTCGTAGCTGCCACCCGCGTAAGCGGCGCGGGTCGGCACGTAAATCGTCTCAACACAATTCGCCAACTCGACCACCATCGTCGTGCGGAACGGTGAACCCCGCTTGATGGCTAACCCCAGGTCCACAAAAACCTCGCCGGGCAAACAGACGATGGCGAGATCTTCCCCAACACAAATCGCCGTCACCTCCACAGGTAATTCGGCCCCCACACCCGCCCACGTCTTGGAAAGCCCCCAACTGATCAGGTTCG
>JBJOLO010000398.1:0-4871 GCA_046045565.1 Planctomycetota bacterium
GCACCTGCGGCAATGAACCCCCCGCGCCGGACCGATTGCAGCACAAGGCCGCTGCCGGCAAGGGCAAGAACCGGGAGTAGGACAATCAACAGTTCCATCGATTCAACAGCTCATCCAAAAAGGCCGTCTATCGTGTTCGTATTCCCACCGTCTCCGCTTGCGTTCCCGGTGGGACAACTCGCCGTTTAAACCTAGTGAAGTCTAGCTCGGCGAACGAGACGCGATCGGGTTGACTTTTCGCCACATGCCCGCCGGGCGACGTCGAGAAAAAACACCATTTCAGGGCACATGGCTGAAAACGCCGAGTTGCATCACCACGACCACGTAAATGAAAGGTAGCTTTGCTCAGACACATCGGCTCAGAAACTTTGGCTTCGTAATGACGGCTGAAACCCTCCCCCTCGGGAGTTGGCCGGGAGATCTACTGCTTATGCGAGTGGTTTGTCATCACACGATCGATTCTCTTGCCCGTTCCTTTGGCAACGATCCTGAAACCGCCTTGCGTCGTTTGGCGGAGGCCTGGAATTGCCTGTCGCAGGGAATTCCTTTCCGTACCTGGGAATGGCTCACAGCATGGTGGTCGGCCTACGGCCATGGGCAGGAGCTATACCTTCTGACCGTGCACGACAATGCCGGTACGTTGGTAGGCGCTGCCCCATGGTTTCTCGCAAAGTCATCGCTGGCAGGACGCACCATTGAGTGCCTCGGAACGGGCGACGCCTGTGGTGATTACCTCGGAATCCTCGCGACAAGCGAGCACGAAGATCAGGTGATCTCTGCGATCTCCGAATGGCTGGTTGCTGCAAACGGCTCCGATTCCGACCCTGAAAACCGCTGGGACTTGTTGCACCTCACTGGCATTTCCGCTGCCGATTGCGCGGTCGCCAAGCTGGTGGAGTATCTCGTCGAAGCGGGAAGCACGGTTCATCGTCGCCCTGCCACGAATTGCTGGAGGATTGCTCTTCCAGACACCTGGGACAGCTATGAATCACTGCTCTCCAAATCTCATCGCAAGCAGGTCCGTCGCCTCGATCGCAGGTCTTTGCAAACCGGTCAAGCCGTTTTGCGAACGGCGAACACGGAAACCGAGCTGGATGCTGGACTGGAGATACTCATGCACTTGCATCACAAGCGACGGCAGATGCTCCACGAATCCGGCTGTTTCGTACGCGACGAATTCCGCCAGTACCTCACGGCGGCTGCCCGCAGCATGTTTCCACTCAAGCGTGTCGCCTTGCATTGGTTGGAAATCGAAGGACGGCCTGCGGCAGCAGAAATTCACTGGATAGGCAACAACGTGGTTTATGCATATCAGGCCGGGATTGAACCGGAACTCATGGAACTGGAGCCCGGCCGACTCATTACCATTGCGACGCTGCAAAAGGCGATGGCCGACGGCATGTCGGCCTTTGACTTCCTGCGCGGCGACGAACCCTACAAGGCGCATTTTCGCGCCGAGCCGCAGGCGCAACTGGAATTACGATTGGTTGCGCCCAAGGGTATGGCACAGATTCGTCACGGCGTCTGGCTTGCCGGCGACTCCCTCAAGGGCCTGCTGAAAACCAGTTTGAACCTCAGCGGCATGCGCTAAGACACTGGAGCTACCTTCTCTCGTTCAACGGACATCTCGACGCATGATGCCGATTTGGAAACAAACGCTACTCGCCACCTACTTGGGTGCCAGTTGGCCTTACCGCTGCTGGCAAAATCGCCGACGATCTGCCGCAGCCAAAGCACCGCTGATGATCTTGTTTTATCACCGAGTGGCGGACGCGCATCCGAACAATTGGACCATTTCCTGCCAGCAATTTGCCAAACATATCCGTTACCTGCAGCGAAATTTTGAACTGATATCGATGCAGGAAATCCAGCGTCGACTGCGGCTGGGCCATAGCCCTCGACCAGCAGTGCACATCACGTTCGACGATGGTTATGCCGAGAATTGCGAGTTCGCGATTCCACTTCTGGTGCGCGAGAGCATTCCGGTTACCTACTTCGTCACCTTGCACAACGTCGTTCACAATACTCCGTTCCCGCACGACATCGAACTCGGCATACCTCTGTCTCCGAATACACCGGAACAACTCCGCTCGATGGTGAAAGATGGCGTGGAGATCGGCGCCCACACCCGTACCCATCCCGTTCTTTCCCGGATTCAAGATCCCTCGCAACTGCACGACGAAGTGGTCGTCTCCGGACAGGAACTCGCAGCGCTTTGCGGCCAGCCGATGCGCTATTTCGCGATCCCCTTCGGGTTGCCGGAGCATATTCATCGCGATGTCTTTGCAGTGGCGAAGCGAGCGGGCTACGAGGCAGTGGTTTCCGCCTACGGCGGTTACAACCTTGTCGGCGACGATGATTTTCACTTACAGCGCATCCATGGCGAACCCGCGATGGTGGAATTGACCAATTGGCTCACGGTCGATCCTCGCAAATTGTGGAAGGTCGTGCGCTATCCACAAAGCCGGGGCTCCCTGCGGTATCCAGCTCCAACCTTGCCGTCCTCGCCTTGCGCCAGGCTATCGCCATGACCATTCCACTGGCCGGCAACTGCGCTGACCGTGAGCATGTCCCCGACGCGGACGAAGGCGACTCGTTGACAGTTGGCCTCTGTTCCGGCGCTACACTTGCCGTCATTCAAAAGTCGGTGGGCATGCTGCGGCACATCGTATTCTTATGCTGGCTGACTCAGGATCAAATGGGACGATTCACGGTCGCACAAACCTGGCTGAGCACCGTCGCGCCATTGATTGTTCTCGGCTTACCAGCAAGCTTATGCCGTTACGTCGAGCATTATCGTCGCTTGGGGCAACCACGATCGTACCTGCTCCGTGTTACCAGAGCTTGCATTCTGATACCGATGCCGATCGTTCTGGTCGGTATCCTTTTTCCTGATTGGTTTACTGACTTCATTTATCGCGATGCGGAAACCACGGAGTTGGTCCGACTGCTTGCCATCATCTTGGCCACGGTGCTGGCCGCAGCGACGGTCAACGAGTTACTGCTCTCGCATCGCATGTTTCGCGTCGCCGCGCAAATGCAATTCCTGGGGACGATGGTGTTCCTCGGATCCGGTGCAGCCTTGATGGCGCTCACTCCGCTTCGTGATTACGCTGTCCTGCTCGCATTCGGCCTCAGTAACCTGACCATCACCTTGGGCGGCCTTATTCGGTTTTGGCCTCGATGGCGCTCCTACCGCGATGCTGAAAAGGCACAACCTGCGAAACAGTTCTGGGCCAAGCTACTCGGTTACTCGCTGTGGAACGCTTTCAGCGGTTGTCTTGCCGGCTTGTTCTTTTGCGGAATCAATCAGGTCATGATCCATAACGATCAATTGACGCCACGCGAAGCGGAAGGAATGATCGGTCAGCTCGCCTCGGGCATCTTCATTCCGATGCAACTCATGTTCTTCCTGCTTGGCCTGATGGGCACCACGTTGTTCCCCTACATGAGTCGCGATTGGGAGCGCGGGATGCAGCAGATGGTTGCACAACGTTTCCACACCGCATTCAAGATCCTCATGCTTGGTTTCTGTGCCGGATCGATCGCGGTGCTGCTCTTTTCACCGATTCTGTTTGATACCATCTTGCACGGACGATATGACGATGGTCGTGAGATTCTCCCGTATTCTTTAGCGCTTTATGCATGGATGACGGCGACGTACTTCTCGCAGTACTTTGTGCTGTGTGCAGAACGTGCTCGTGCAGTTTGCATCGGGCTGCTGCTGGGCGTTGTGTTTGTCGGACTTTCCGGCAATTACTTCGTCTCGACATTCGGACTACTCGGAGCTGTGATTGCACTCACATTGGGACATTGCGTGTCGCTGATTTTTTTGCTGCATGCATGTTGGAAAAACGGCATGCCGATCAATCGCTCGATCCTGATCGCCGCCCTGCTTCCTTTCGGCCTCGTTTTCGGCACCATTCCGGCTATCGTCATGCTGTTGGCAATCGTCGCGAGTTCGTTCTATGGAAACTGGCTTTTCTCCAACGAAGAGCGAGCGTTGCTGCTCAACAGAATTCATCGCATCGTTGAACACTACGCTCCTGCGTCGTTCAAACAACTTCCTTTTTTTCGGGTAGTAACTCGATATGACTCGTAACGTTCCTACGCGTCTACCCCGTTCGGCTCGCGGTCCGTTGCGCGTGCTCTTTGTCACCACATCGATGCCTGTTGGCGGTGCCGAGACACTCCTGGTGAATCTCGTGCGATCGTTTGATCGCCGACACATTATTCCCGAGATCTGCTGTTTAAAGGAACCCGGCGTGCTGGGAACCATGCTGTCCAAGCAGATGCCAGTGCATTTTGGACTGATTGAGCACAAGTTTGACTGGCGCGTCCTCGGGCGACTCCACCGGTTGTTGAATGGACGCCAGATCGACGCAGTAGTAACCGTGGGCGCTGGCGACAAAATGTTCTGGGGCCGCCTCGCCGCGTGGCGAGCCGGAATTCCAGTCATCCTTTCGGCGTTGCATTCCACCGGTTGGCCGGACGGTGTCACAACCATGAATCGCTGGTTGACCCCGATCACCGATGGTTTTATCGCGGTGGCGCGTTCGCATGGCCAGTTCCTCGTAGACCGCGAGGGCTTCCCGGCAGCGAAAGTTGCCGTCATTCCGAATGGTATCGACACCAATCGGTTCTGTCCGTCGCTCACTTCGCGTAACGCCGTGCGTAGCGGATTAGGGATTCCACCCGATGCATTGTTGTTCGGGGTCGTCGCGGCACTTCGGCCTGAGAAGAATCTATCGGTATTTATCCGGGCGGCGGCGGAATACCAACAGCGAGACCCTGCCGCACGCTTCGTCATTGTTGGCGATGGTCCGGAACGTTCCCGGTTAGAGGCGGAGGCGGTCGCACTGAATACACCG
>JBJOLO010000404.1:0-3910 GCA_046045565.1 Planctomycetota bacterium
GTGTTTGCGCTCATTGCGGGCTGGCAGCAAATCTCGGATCAGTGGGATCGCTGGCTAAGTTGGGCGCGGAGCGACGCAGGCGGCGCGGCCGGCGTTTCCAACGACACCGAGTTCTTCTGTCCGATGTGCCCGGGCGTCACTTCGACCTGGCCCGAAAAATGTCCGATTTGCAAAATGCCTTTGGTGCGACGGACGCGGGGCGAAGCGACGGTGCTGCCCGATGGCGTCATCGCCCGCATGCAATTAAGTCCCTATCGGGTTCAACTCGCGGGGATTCGCAGCAGCGAAGTTGCCTATCGAACGCTCTATCGAACAACGCGATTGCTGGGTCGCGTTACCGCACGCGTTGATACGCGCGAACTTGAATCCATCGCCGCACCGACCGCGACGGCGACATCGGAGTCATCCGCTACGCTGACAAAGGCTTCGTTCGACGCGGCCCGCAATGTCTTTCTACTGCATGCGACCATTGCGACCATCGACTTCGGTCAACTTCGAGCCGGAGTTTCCGTTATCGTCGACCCGCATGACTCCACCGCGAACGACTCCGTGCGATCCGCGCAAGGAATCGTACGGTCACTCGAACCACTTGCCGACTCAACAGGGCAGGGGGTCGCCACCATCGAACTCACGGCTCCCGCAGGAAGTCTGGTACCTGGACAATTCCTAGTCCTGCTCGCGCATCGGTCGCTTGCAGAACTTGAACCGTATCGCTCCCAACCACGAGGCTCCTTCACGCTCGCGGAGAATGAGCCTCGCAGAGTCTTTCATTCGGACCGTTCCCCGCAGCAGATGTTTTTGAAAGGGGGGAAGTCGCCGTTCCTGGATGGGCAACTGGTCGAACGAAGACTGCGAGACAACGAACGCCTGCTATGGTGGACTCCCGCGGACACCGGTGCATCTTTCGCCTCATCGCCAGGTTTATCAGCTAGTTCCTTACCCGGCTTGCGTGAGGACCTCGCGCAACGCTTCCCGGAGCAACTGCTTGTTCCGACGGTGCTCGCCTACGCGCCCGACAACCAGGTGCTGGCCGTCCCCGATTCGTCCATCGTGGAAACGACGGACGGGACGATTGTATTCCTGGAAACGATGCCTGGGATGTATGACGCAGCGAGTGTGGAAGTTGGCAGTCGCTGTGAGGGCTATCGGCCCGTCATTCGCGGGCTGGAGGCCGGTCAACGCGTCGTGACGCGCGGTGCGTTCTTGCTCGATGCCGAGACACGTCTCAACCCGATGTTAGCCGCCAGTTACTTCGGCTCGGGAAGTCGAGAGGGGTCAAACGCGTCCACGGAAACACTCAGCAGCGCGGCGCCGGCTGGCAACGATAACGAAGCAAAACTCGAACACCTCAAGCAGCTTTCCGACGCGGAACGTGCGCTCGCCAAGTGGCAACGCATTTGTCCGGTAACGCGAGCTCCGTTGGGATCGATGGGCGAACTGGTCCGCATCGAATACCAGGGACGGATATTGTTCCTCTGCTGCGAGGCATGCGCTGGCGATATTCCCGACGGAAAACTTGTGCCGTACCAGGCGGCAGACTCCGAGACATCCGCTGACCCCGCGAGCGTCCCATGATCGAACGGGTAATTGCAGCCTCGATCCGCCACCGCGGCATCGTCTTGCTGCTTGGCATGCTGCTTTCTGCTGCGGGTGCTTGGGCCGCATGGTCGACACCGATCGACGCCATTCCTGATCTGTCAGAAACGCAGATCCTGGTGTACGCCACGTGGCCCGGCCACGCCCCTGAGGAAATCGACGTTCATGTCACGCAGCCGATCTCCATCGCACTGCAAGGGATCGAGGACGTGCGTACGATTCGCGCGAGCAGCGAATTCGGCTACTCGCTGCTGCATTTGATTTTCGAGGACCACGTGGAGTTGAAAGCGGCGCGAAGTGCCGTGGGCGAGCGACTCGCCTCCGGCGCACTCGAGCTCCCGCCCCACGTCACGCCGAGCCTCGCGCCTGACGCACCCGCAACAGGACAGATCTATTGGTACACCGTGGAGGGCAATGGCTACGATCTCGGTCAGTTGCGAGAAATCCAAGACACGCTGTTGAAGCATCAGCTCGCGAATGTTCGCGGCGTTGCGGAAGTCGCGACGGTGGGTGGATTCCCGACCGAATTTGAAATCCAAGTCGATCCGCTTCGACTGGCAGCTTGCGGACTGTCACTGGAAGACATTCTGCGAGAGATTCGCGAGGCCACGCAGCCGCTGTCCGCCGAGGCGGCCCAGGGCCCGAACGCGGAGTTGCTGGTTCGCACTTCCATGCTGGGAGGAAGCTCCGGCGATGACGCGAACGCCTCCACTGCGGCCATCGAGGACCTTCTGGCACTCTCCATCAAGAGCGCGGCAACAACGCCCGTGCGGTTGGCTGACGTCGCGGAGGTGCGATGGTCTCCGGGACCGCGACGAGGGGCGCTCGAGAAAGACGGAAATGAGGTCGTCGGTGGCGTGGTGATGATGTCGCACGGCCACAATCCCCTGGAGGTAACGCAGCGGATTGAACGCAAGATCATCGAACTCGCACCGAGCCTGCCCTCGGGAGTTCGCGTCGTTCCCGGCTACGATCGCAAACGGCTGATTCAGGGTGCCATTGGAACCGTCAGCGGGACACTCGCCGAGGCCATGATCACTGCAACCCTATGCGTATTGATAGTGCTGCTGCATTTTCGATCGTCACTGGTTATCTCCCTAACGCTTCCGCTTTCGGTACTGAGTGCTTTTCTGGGCATGTCGCTCCTGAGATGGCTGGGGATCCTTGATCTGCAAACGAACATTATGTCGCTTGCCGGCATGGCGATCTCGATTGGCGTGTTAGTCGATTCCTCCATTGTGATGGTGGAAAACGTCATGCATCGGCTGCGCGAGCGATTCGGCGACGATCCGGTCCGCGGCGATATTCGCGATACGGTAACGATTGCCTGCCAGCAGGTCGGGCGACCTTTGTTTTTTTCGGTCTTGATCATGCTGGTATCGTTCCTGCCGGTGTTTGCCTTGAGCGGCATGGAAGGAAAGATGTTTTGGCCCTTGGCGGTCACCAAAAGTCTCGCGTTGGCCGCTGCCGCGTTGCTGGCGATCAGTTTCGTACCCGCACTGTGCTCGTGGTTGATTCGCGGCCGGTTGCGTGGCGAGCGTGCCAGTTGGCTGGTGCGAGGACTGATGGATGTCTATCGTCCGACGCTCGCATTTTTTCTCGAGCGCCCTGCGGGATTGATTTGGTTCACCGCAGCCGTGGGCTTGATTGGAGTGGGGCCGCTGCGTTCGCGCGTGCTGCTGTTGACGCTCCTGGCGGCAAGCATGCTGATGGTCTTGCGATTTGCCCATCAACGACGCTGGGGAATTCTGCTTGCCGGATCACTGGCGGTATGCGCGTTGTATTCCGAGCGATACTTACCGCCGCTGGAGAGCGAATTTGTGTCGCCCTTGGATGAAGGCACGGTGATGGACATGCCGATCACGGTGCCGCGTGCCTCAATGGCTCAGTCGGTCGATGATCTCAAGGCTCGCGACATGCTTCTCTGCCGCATCCCCGAAGTGGAGATGGTGATGGGCAAGGCGGGTCGAGCCGAGACTGCAGCCGACCCGGCACCGGTCGACATGATTGAGACGATGGTCAGCTTCCTGCCTCCGCAAGAGTGGCCTCGACGGCATTTAGAACCAGCCCAGTCCGAGCATTGGGCACGTGCGATTTGCGATGGCCTTACGCGGCACGGCGTGATCTCACTGGAACCGGCCGAACATCAGGCACTGGTAACCGCCACGGCTCCCGAGGTGCATCGCCGCATCGACATGGCCTTGCGCGAACATGCTTATCAGGGCCGCCGCGAATTGGTGCGTCAACTGCGCCAGCAGTTGCCGCTGGAGGCCGCGAGAGCGATGGTTGCCGGCCTTCGGCGCGAAGGCCGGCT
>JBJOLO010000436.1:0-4109 GCA_046045565.1 Planctomycetota bacterium
ATCGAAAGTGCCGGTGGTGCTGAGCGCGATGCACCTCAATAACGCTACGCTTCTGCATCTCCCCGCGGAATCCTTCGTGGAGTACCAGCTTCGTGCGCAGTCGTTCGCGCCGGGACGATTCGTCGCAACCGCTGCCTATGGAGACGGTGGGCCGTGGTACGTGCCGGTGCAGGAGGCCTATCCGCAAGGCGGTTATGAAGTCGGTGTTGCCTTCTCCGAGCCGACGATCGATGACATGCTGAGCCAAGGCATTCGACGGTTGGTGACCGTCTGATTGCAATGAGCAGAGTCGAAACGGCAGAGCAGACCCAGAAGTGCAAACCCGGAAGAGCAAACCATGAGCACCTTGTCGTCGGGAAAAGTACGAGTCGGGATGATCGGCAGCGGCTTTATGGGGCTAACCTACTCCGAAGTCGTGGCCCATCACGCCGAGGGCTGCGAGTTGGTGGCGATTGCCGGCGGGCGACGTGCTGAGTCGCTCGCGAAGGATTACCAGGTTGCTTGTGAGTCAACTCCCGAGGCGTTGATCGCGCGTCCGGATGTCGATGCGGTGGTCCTGGCAACGCCGGATCAGGATCGTCGGCGTTTGACTGAGATTGCGGCAGGTGCCGGAAAGCACGTGTTGGCGGAAAAGCCGATGGCACCGACCGTGGCCGATTGCGACGCGATGATGGCTGCCTGTCGTCGGGCCGGTGTGCGGTTAGGCGTGGTCAAGACGGAGCGCTATCGAAAAATCACCAAGCGTGCCAAGCAACTCATCGACGAGGGCGTGCTTGGTCCTGTGCGGATGCTGAGAACGGTTTCGGTTTTTCCTTTGCCGTTAACGCAGCAGCTATGTGCCGACCGGCCGTGGATGCTCGATCCTCGCAGCGGCGGGTTGTTTATGGGAATGGCGACGCACAATGCCGACTTCCTGCGATGGTTAACGGGCAAAAACGTGACGCGCGTTTTCGCCAGCGCGACGACCTATAGCGACATCGCATCTCCAGCGCTTTCGGTGATGGCGCATCTGGAATTCGAAGGCGGGGTGATGGCGCAAATGTGGATTTCGAGCGAGTTACCATCGCCGAGCATGCCGTCGAGCGAAGTGCGTTTCCAGGTGATTGGCCGCGATGCCATGATCGATCTCGAGAATTTCGAATACCTCGACGTGGGCCGCGGTGACAAGTGGGAACGCGTGGAGACCCCGGAGCGTTTCGATTACTTGAAAGAGCCGAAGTCGCCGATTCGCTTGTTTCCGCATCGAGGCGTCATCCAGGATTTCATCGACAGCATTCGGGAACAGCGGGATCCGACCGTGGGTGGTGCCGAGGGACGGGCGGCGGTCGAGATTTGTGAGGCATGCGTGATATCGGCGAGGACCGGCAAGGCCGTGGAACTGCCGCTCCCCGGCGGCGGCGGGTCGGTCGATGGGTAACGCGGCCAAAGCCACGGAGCAAACCGACGCCGCTTGCCCGTTGAGTTGGGCGGAGCAGCGGCGCAATCTGGTGCTGTTCGCCTGCTGCACGGGACTTCAGTATCTTGCCGCTCCGGTTCTTTATGTCGGAATCACGCAAGCCGCATTGTGTGAGCGGCTCGGGGCGACCACCCGTGTAGCGAACTTACCTGCGACGCTCTTTTTCGCGATGACGGCGGTTCCGGCGCTGATCGCTTGGTTGTCGCCACAGGTCGCCGCGATCAAACGAAATTTGTTTTTGTGCTACGCGATTGCGGCCGCGGCCCAGTTAACGCTGGCGGTCGGGCTCGCCATGAAGGCGTCTCCCGAATTTACCATAGCACTGGTGATTCTGCAGGGCGGTGTTTCGGGCGCGACGATTCCCACGGCGATCGCGCTGTTATGGGAAGTCGTCTGCCGCGGTGCCGACGAGTCGAAACGAGGATGGGCATTGAGCCTCGCGTTTGGTGCCGGACCGATGCTTGCTGTGATCGGCTCGCTTGGACAGGCGTACTTGTTGCGTCCCGTTGCCGAGAATGCGGCAACGGATTGGAGTGGTTTTGTCACCCTGTTTGCGCTCGGTGGGCCGATCATGCTTACGGCCGCATTTTTGACGCAAGGATTCATCGTACCGCCTGCCGTTCAAGAAACGCAGCGGGAGCCGATTTCAAAAGTGGTCGGATTGCTGTTGGGCCTCCCGAGCATGTTTGGTGCTGTCGCCTTGCTACAATTCCAAGCCGATTCAGCGGAATCGAGTCGGCCATGGATCGGCACCATCCAGAGCGCGGGGTATGCCCTGGGCATTACCGCCGCGATTTGCCTGGTCCTGCACTTTCGTCCGATCCTGGGCCAGCGAACGCTGTTGATCGCCACGGTCGTCACGGTTTTGATCTACTGCGCGAACACGATTCCGTCGAACATGAACCTCTATACTCGATTGGTGCTCGATGCGAGTCCTCAGGAATATGCCGGCCTGCAAAACACGTTACGATTCGGCTTCAAAGTCGCGGCTGGTTTCTTCCTGGGATGGTTCCTCACCAAGACGAGTCCGCGTGCGGGGATGTTGGCAACGGCGTCGCTGTTTCTGCTGGCGCAAGTTTGGGCGATCTTTGCGGTCGGACGCTGGTATCTGTTGGCTTTCGGGATCTACGGAGCGGGCGAACTGATTGGCGTCTACGCACCGAATTACATCGCGTCTGCGTCGCGAAAGCAGGAGTTGCGACGTAATATGGCCTTCTCCACGATGTTGATGGTACCGGCAGCACCGGCCGGATATTTGTTTGGCTTTTTGGTCGATAAGGTGAAGGTGCATCAATGGACTGTCGGAACCCAGTCGCCGGAAGTGTTCGGATTTCGCGTGAGTTTTACGTTGTGCGCGATGTTCATACTTTCAGGCGTGGTCATTACTTTGCTGTGCTTGCCGCGACATCCGTCGGTTTCGCAGAACGCTCCAGCCGATGTGGAACCGAAGTCGCGAGAAGGAGTTGCCGGTGACATCGATTGAAATTCTTGCGACGGGTCGTATCGACGAGCGAGATTCGGCCTTTCCGCAATCCGTCCAACTTCCAAATGGTGATGTGCTGTGTTCGTTCAGCGTTGGCGGTGGCCAATACGTGCATGGCGGTACCGATTGGTATCGATCCAAAGATCGCGGCCTGACATGGGCGTTGGAAGGAACGTTGTTGCCGGCGACGGAGAGTCCGCCCTCGGCAAACTTTTTGAAGCTCAGCCTGTCAGCGGATCGCAAGATCATCTACGCCTACGGGACGCGCTATCATGGTTCGACGAGCGACAAATTCGGGCAGCGGCGAGGCGAGGCGATCTTGTGTCGGTCACGGGACGGCGGGCAGACTTGGACAGCGCCCGAGGTGTTGCCGATGCCCGACATGGGGCTGGAGATTTCGCACTCGCTGCGTCCCCTGACTTCGGGCCGGCTGCTGGCCCCCGCCGCGACGCTCGAGCGACAGGACCGCTTGGGTGAAGAGGTGTTCGTGCTGATCTCCGACGATGGCGGAGAAACGTGGCCACATCGACGAACCGTGTTGCGCGATCCCGAAGGGCAACTTGGTTTTTGGGAACAGAAGCTCACCGAGGTTGCGCCGAACCAGGTGCTCGCCGTGGCCTGGACGGTTACGCTCGGCGAATACCAGGATCGCAAGAATAGTTTCAGCTGGTCGCATGACGGCGGGTGGACTTGGCAACCGTTTCGGTCCACGGGCATCCAAGGCCAGACCATGACGCCGCTGGTGCTCGACGACCAACGCATGCTCGTGCTTTACAACCGCCGATACGGTGAGCAGGGGATCGTAGCGGCGTTGGTGCGGTACACCTTTGAATCGTGGGAGGTGCTGAGCGAGTCCTTGCTTTACGACGCAAGAGCGCGACGAGATCGACCCGCGGCTGCGACGGGGGTCGATGAGTTAGACTCGTTTCAGTTCGGTTTTCCCACATCGATCCGTTTGGATGACGGAACATTTCTGGCAACGCACTGGTGCGTCGAACGCAATATCTGCGGGATCCGTTGGACGAAATTTGCGCTGCGCGGCTAAGCTGACGATGCGTGGATTTGCGTTGCGGCGAATCGAGGATTCGTAACGGGCGAGCGAGGCAACGCATGGTCGGCGATACGTCGAGACTATTTGATCCAGCCCAGGTGTTGCCAATACTGGTAGAT
>JBJOLO010000332.1:0-3521 GCA_046045565.1 Planctomycetota bacterium
CGTGGTCCAACCACGTCCGATCGCGAGCCGTAATCAGCACCTCAGCGTAAATGCTGCGAAATGCTTCTGCGTAGGTATCTTCCACTTCCGCCACTGGCTGCGTCATAGCGTTTGCTTTCCATCGTCCTAACATGTTTTGGAAATCAGAGTCGTTCCAGCAACGAACCGAAAGCTCGTTGAAAAAAACCGCCGCACGCAATCGAAGTCGTCCCTTTCGCAGCGAGCGACCTGGTAAGTGGGCAGCGGAAAATGTTGCTTGCGCCGCGCTGGATGTGCCGAACCGTCACGGCATGCAGGGAACCTCCCCGACTTGCCGTGTTTCGCGACGCCATGAAAACGTCGTCCACTTCAATACCGTCGTCGGGCGAAGGAGTCGATTACCGATGACTCGATAGCTACTCCCCAGCTGCCGCCGCGATTCAGTGCCCTCCGCATCCCTGCCGCTCCGCTTCAGACTTTCCGAGCGACCTGGAGCCGGCTATCTGCGGCCCTTGCCCGGATAAACCGCCGCTTCTGTGATCACTTTGTCCATGAACACGTCGTGATCCTGCATCGGGACCTCGTCGAACATCTGGCATTCAAAGGCCAGTGCGACCAGCGGCGTATCGGGACGAGCATGCTCCAGCAACTTATCGTAGTAGCCCTTGCCGTGCCCGGAACGGCCACCGCGGCGATCAAACGCCACGCCCGGAACCATGATCAAGTCGAGTTCCTCAATCTGCACTCGCTTCGACGCGACAGCGCGAAGCTCGGGCTTCGGCTCCAGAATTCGGTACATGCCAAGCGAGAGCTCGTCCATCGACTCGAGATGGAACAGTTCCAGCTCGCCGTCCACACAATAGGGGATCACGATCCGCTTGCCGCTCGCCAAGGCTTCGGGCAAGTGTTGGCGAGTCCGCACCTCGCTCCGCACGTCCACATAGAACATCACCGTGGTTGCTTTTGCAAACTCGGGGAGTCCCACAAACCGATCCACGATCTGCCGGCTGAGCTCGTCTTTGTTTTCCTGCGCATTCCGCGCGGCGTGAGCCTTCTCCCGGATGTCCTTCTTCAATTGTTGAAACTCGGTCAGCGAATCAGTGGACATAGCGTCTCCTTGCCCCCGTCGGGGACAAAAGTTGCGGAGCATTAAGGTGCCAAGGAACGGTTCAACTTGCGAGCCAATCAGGATACTACACGCCCCCTCCCACTCGCAACGGGCGGTGGGCAGTCTCCCCAATTCTCCCTGGGGGAAAGGTCGCGAGAGTACGAGTGAACGCAAATCAACAAATCCTCTGCCCTCGCCCTTGTACGCAAGGGAGAGGGCGGCCGCAGGCCGGGTGAGGGTCCACAATGCGGGTCACGTGATGAACACCCTGTCTTTTGCGAATGGCGGGCGAAATGTGTGTGTCTTGGATTGGCAGTTTACTGCCCGAGTGACTCGAAAGCTTCGGCTCAATCGATCGCAGATGGGTTCGCGCCAAAGGTGGAGGGCATCTCCAGGATCCGCGACGCTGTAATGATGCGGTCGCTCGGTACGCTTCGCTCCCCGGCAACCCGGTCCCGGAGCATCAAGGAGACACCTGTCCCACGTCCACGTTGCCACCTAGCGGCGTTTTGCCGTCGAGGTATCGCCAGTTTTTTATAAACGAGACCAAATCGGCCATCGACTCCGGCGGGATGTTCTTCTCCAAACCCTCCGGCATCAAGGACACACCCGTCGATTGCAGCGTCTCAATCTCGCTGCGAAGCAGCGTTGCTGTTTTGCCTTCCGCCTGCTTCAACGTGACCGAATTCACAGTCTCGGCAGACAGCACACCCGTCAAGCTTTGCCCATCCTTGGTGACCACAACGTATCCGATGTAGTTGTTATCGATCGCGCGATTCGGCTGCAGGATATCGGTGAGGATCTGGGCACTCGATTTCACCCGCGAATCCGAAATATCGGGCGCCACATTCACCCCCAGATCACCCACTCGATGGCAACTCGCACACTGCTTAGCAAACACCTCGCGACCTCGCTGCGGATCACCGGCCAGTTTCAACACGGGTTGATAATCGGCCAACACCTGAGCTCGATCGGCCGTAACGCCGCTTCCCATCAGGCTGGCCGCTCGCTTGCGAATCGCTTCGTCCGGATGTTTGATTAATCGATCTGCCTGAGTCCGATCGAATTCCGACGCTTTAATCGCTCCCGAGGAAATCTGGTCAAGCAGCAGGGCGGTTCGTTCGGTCTGAGCCAACGTTTGATCGATGATCACGCGCCGCAATCCCGGCGACTCCGAACGGAACCGCTCGAGGACCTCGCGCCATTGATCGATGCTGGCTTGCCGTCCCCAACCGCTAAGCGCAGCACCACGCACCGCAGTAGGCGCGTCGGCGAAAACAATCTGTGCCAGTCGGCCCGATTGCATCGGATCGAACGACAGCAACTCGATCGCCTGTATCCGTAACTCCGCACTCGCATCGGCCTGCAATGCAAGGCGATCCAAGTCGGCAAGCATTGCATTCCATCGCGAGCGTAATTCATCCCTCGTCACGGCAGCACTCACGCTCCGCCCACGGCGACTCATGGCCTGCGCGGTCACCAATAATCCCGGCATTTGCAGAACACGCGCCGGTCCATCCGCTCGTAGCAGTTGGCTCACAAGCTTTCTCTCAGCATCCTCATCCGCTTGGGCTGCAGCCGCACGCAGCAATTCGATCGACAGCGAGATTTCTCCCCCCGTCAATGCACGCGGATATTTTTCGCACTCCGCCAAAACACGCGCTGCCAGCTCACTACTCCTTGCCCCCGCAGCCATCATCACAGCGCGGCGAGTCCACACATCGTCTGCATTCCGCAGCGCCAATTTCTGCAGCGCCGCCATATCAGCCTGCTCGGCTGGCACCAACGACAATGCAACTTGAAATCGCACGGCCGGATCAGGATCCTCCGCTAACGTTCGAAGTTGAACGCGCAATGACTCGCGATTTCCACCCTCTTGGCCAAGCGATCGTTCGCCGAATCGCACGGCCAATCGCCGCACATTCGAGTCCGCATCAGCGAGTGCCGTCTGAACTTGATCCCACTCGAGTTTCCCCAGACTTGCCAATAGTGCGATCGCGGCCGCACGACCTTGTGGACGCTTTCCGCTTCTGGCTACTTCTCGAATTGCGTTCAAGTCAACCTTGCTTGGCTCTTCAAACAGCAACCGAAACGCGGTGTCTCGCCTCCAGCCGTTCTCGGCATCCAGTTCCTCTGCGCTAGCGCGGACATCCGCAAATTTTTCCGACGCCAACGTCTTGGATACGACTCGATAAATCCGCCCGCACTCCATACCCAGCTTTAAATCCGGCCTCTTCTGCAATTCAATCGGCATGAACTGCGGATGTTCGATCACCGCGCGGTGCATGTCGACCACGTACAAAGCGCCGTCTGGTCCCACTTCCAGATTCACTGGCCGAAACCATTCGTCGGTCGATGCCAAAAACTCGCGTCTCTCATACGGCGATTGAGAGCGAAACGTACCGCCTGCTGCCTCCACACTTTCGCGATGGAC
>JBJOLO010000524.1:0-4265 GCA_046045565.1 Planctomycetota bacterium
CGCCTGGGGAGTATGGTCGCAAGGCTGAAACTCAAAGGAATTGACGGGGGCTCACACAAGCGGTGGAGGATGTGGCTTAATTCGAGGCTACGCGAAGAACCTTATCCTAGTCTTGACATGCCTTGGAATTTGACAGAAACGTTGAAGTGCCCGCAAGGGAACCTTGGCACAGGTGCTGCATGGCTGTCGTCAGCTCGTGTCGTGAGATGTCGCGTTAAGTCGCTTAACGAGCGAAACCCTTGTCCTTAGTTGCCAGCGGGTCATGCCGGGGACTCTAAGGAGACTGCCGGTGTTAAACCGGAGGAAGGTGGGGATGACGTCAAGTCCTCATGGCCTTTATGACTAGGGCTGCACACGTCCTACAATGGCATGCACAAAGCGACGCAAACCCGTGAGGGCCAGCAAATCGCAAAAAACATGCCTCAGTTCGGATTGTAGGCTGCAACCCGCCTACATGAAGCTGGAATCGCTAGTAATCGCGGGTCAGAATACCGCGGTGAATGTGTTCCTGAGCCTTGTACACACCGCCCGTCAAGCCACGAAAGTGGGGGGCATCCGAAGTCGCCGTTCCAACCCGCAAGGGAGGTAAGCGCCTAAGGTGAACTCCGCGATTGGGACTAAGTCGTAACAAGGTAGCCGTAGGGGAACCTGCGGCTGGATCACCTCCTTTCTAAGGATTTGATTAGCAGGCTGTGGTGACACAAACCTGCTACATAGTGAGAACAGTCCTCCTGCTGGAGGAAGGTCAGCTGAGTCGCTTGCGACTCAGCATCTGCCATGTCAAATTGCAAAAACCCGCTCGGGATGAGCCGTCCCGAACGGGTTTTTTTTTGCGCGCACCGAGCCAGGCATCGGCTCGTTGACATTCCTGCGGCACCGGACACGTATGAACCGTGCGCTGGCCGCTAGGTGCAAACGGTCAGAGGCCATGCCGAGGATTCGGAGATTGGTGTTGGCTGCCGGAGTGGATGGCGAGTGATTTGGGGTGATGCGATGCCGGATCGCCCAGCGATCCGCCTCGAAGTTTTTCCTTCGCGTTTCCTTCGCGATACTAATTTCTTTTCTCGGCTTTCTCGGCTGGGCGATATCGTTTTCCGTGGCCATGCGATGCGCATTCGATGCATAACAGATTGCTGTGAAACAGGCTCGTGCCATCCTTCCCATTGAGCGACCTGTCTGTTAAGTTCGCCGTTTTCCTATTGATGACGTTCCGAAGTTTCCGCTCAGCAACACAGGCGCCGTAGCTATGAAACAAGCCATTGCAGGTGTGGCACCGCCATCCATCCAAGAGGTCAGCGTCATGACGGTTTGGCCGTCGGTCGCCGCTTCGCCGATTGCACGCGCACTCGGACAGATTTACGCGAACAAAACCGGAATCTCGGTCGTCACGCTGGGCAATCTCTGCTGCCTGTTGTTCATTCCCGTGTCACTCGTTCTGTACTTTGCACGCGTGGCGCCCTTCATTGGAACACGTTACAAGATCACGAATCGGCGCGTGATTGTGCTTCGCGGAATCGCAGGACGCGAAGAAAAGTCGATTGACTTCGATCGCTTCGACTCAATCAAGATCGTCGTCAGACCCGGTCAGGAATGGTATGACGCTGGCGATCTTGTCTTTTACCAAGGCAACACCGAAACATTCCGACTCGACGGCGTTTCGCGGCCTGCCGCGTTTCGTGCAACTTGCATGAAATCGCGGAATTCGCATGCCGGCGTGAAGAAGTGGATTGCCTAACCGAGGCGCTGGCCGATCGGGGCGTATTTTAGCGGAATCCGAAACCAGCTAGTTCTGTTCTTCAAGAGATTGCAGGGCTAAAGAACTTGCAGGCTTGCGCTACGCGCGGGGTTCGGTTTCGGGCTCGTTGGGGTCTCGCATGGAATCGTAAACGCAAACGAGGCACCCCTTTCGGAGTGCCTCGCGTTGATTCCATTTCATGCGGGCTTGCGATCACACGGGCTTGCGGCTCGTGTGCCGAATCCGGCTCGTCTGCCCGACTGGGTAATCCCCTAGATGTTGACCCATTTGCCCGACTTGCCGCTCTTCAGAACCGCGTCACAGATGTATTGCGTTTCCAATGCGTCGCGGAAGGTGGGGCCCACAGGCTTGTTCTTGGCTACCCCTTCGAGGAAGTCGGCGACTTGGTGTACGAAGCTGTGTTCGTAGCCGATCGCCAGGCCCGGCACCCACCACTTGCTCATGTAGGGATGATCGCTGTCCGTCACATGGATCGATCGCCAACCGCGTAACTTGCCTTCGTCGGCGTGTTCGAAATACTGTAGGCGGTGCAGATCGTGCAGGTCCCAGGCGAGTGACGCTTTTTCACCGTTCACTTCAAAGGTGTAGAGCGCCTTGTGGCCGCGGGCATATCGGGTCGATTCAAAGGTTGCGAGCGACCCGTTGGAGAATCTCGCCAGGAAAGCACAGGCATCGTCAATGCCGACCTTCTCGACCTTGCCTGACAAGCTGTGCTTTCGTTCCTTGATGAAGGTCTCGGTCATCGCCGAGACGCAGTCGATTTTGCCATTCAGCCAGATCGCGGTGTCGATGCAATGAGCCAGCAGATCGCCCGTCACACCACTTCCTGCCGCTTTCGAATCCAATCGCCATAGTCCCTGACCACCCTGGGGAAGCTCGGGAGAGATCGTCCAGTCCTGGAGAAATTTGGCACGATAATGGAAGATCCGCCCGAGTTTTCCCTCGTCGATCAGTTGCTTCGCGAACGTGACTGCGGGGATTCGGCGGTAGTTGTACCAGACGATATTGGGCACCTTGGCCGTTTCAACCGCCTTGACCATTTTCTCGCCTTCGGCGGCGTTCATCGCCAGCGGCTTCTCGCAGAGAATCATTTTGCCGGCTTTTGCGGCAGCGATCGCGATTTCCGCGTGGACATTGTTCGGCGTGCAAATGTCGATGGCGTCGATATCTTCCCGCTTCAGGAGCTGCTTCCAATCGGTCTCGATCGACTCGTAGCCCCATTGGGAGGCGAACGCTTTCGCCTTGTCCGCGTTCCGCGCGCACACCGCCTTCAGGACCGGTTGGTACTTCAGGTTGAAGAAGTTGCCTACTTTCCGATAGGCATTTGAATGGGCCCGTCCCATGAATCCGTAACCGATCATGCCGATATTCAACGTCTTTGCCATTGCCATCACCTGGAATAGAGGATTTCAGAAAACGATCGCCGTGCCGTTTCAGCGAAGTGCGTCATGCCGGCCGACCGGTCGCACCGTGCTCACGCCATGCTCACTCGTTGTTCCGCCTGACGGGATTCAACCAGCCATTCAACGGGGGAGCAGCTGGGGAATTCGACAATCAGATAGGCTTCAAAACGTGTGATTTTGCGACCATCGTACCGGTAGGGATAGGTCGATGCAACGGCCTGGAACCTCGCGTGCCGCTCGTCAAAGCCTTGGCAGTCTGATACGATGCGGATCCTTGAGCAAAGGGATTACTGATGATCGTTGATGCCTACAAAGAATGTCCATGCGGCAGCGGCAAGAAAGTCAAGTTCTGCTGTTCGGCCGATATCGTCAATGAGTTGGATAAGGTGGTCCGCGCCATGGTGGGCGACCAGCGGCGTTCGGCCCTCGACCAAGTTGAGCGGCTCATTGCCGCCAAAGGGCCTCGCGCTGCCCTTTTGGTCATGCAAGCCGGGCTGCAATTCACCCTGAAAGACATCGATGGACATCGAGCCACGGTAGCCAAGTTGCTGGAGGTTGCACCGGAATCCGCGGTCGGTCGCGCGTTTTCTGCGGTGCTCAAAACCAGTGACGGGGCGATCTCGGAAGGCGTCGACGAACTGCAGCGAGCACTCGATGCTTCGGAGACAGCCATCCACGAATCGGTTTTCGAGGCGATGGGTGTGATCGGGCGATCCTTGCTCGACTCGGGCTACCTGCTTGCGGGCCGTGCGCATCTGATGTTGCAACTCGCCGCAGGTCGCGACGATCGGGAACTCGTCGCTGAAGTCTCCGAGATCCTGCGTTCTTTGCACGCCAATCCTCGCATTCCGACGTTGTTCAAGGACCCTCCTCCGCTCTGTGAATGCCCCGATGGATTTGCCCAAGCGGACGCATTCGAAAAAGCGAAGCAATTAGGCAATCTGGGACACTGGCTGGCGGCGTCCGAGCAGTTCGTGGCGCTCGCGCAATCGTTCCCCGATGAACCGGCCTTGATGCGCAATATTGCCATCCTGTGCGGTTGCCTTAGCAACCATCCGATGGCAATCGGTGCGTGGCGCAAGTACGCCGGTATGTCGAACGTCGCT
>JBJOLO010000541.1:0-7591 GCA_046045565.1 Planctomycetota bacterium
CCAAAACCAACGCAAATCCTTTATCGCGAAGCGATAGCCCGATCGTAGCGAGGCCTTTCAAGGCCTCGCTATCCCGCGACAAGACACCAACCGCCGTGAATCACCAGCCCCACAAAAACGCGAGGCCTTGAAAGGCCTCGCCACATTCAGTCGTCGCTACGCGACGAATCCCGCGCACTCCCACAAACGACTTGGTCCGACCCCCATCGATCAAACGCTACATTCACAATACGACCAAACGCAACGCAAATCCTTTATCGCGAAGCGATAGCCCGATGGTAGCGAGGCCTTTCAAGGCCTCGCTATCACGCGACAAGACACCAACCGCCGTGAGACACACGCCTCACAAAAACGCGAGGCCTTGAAAGGCCTCGCTACATTCAATCGTCGCTACGCGACGAATCCCGCGCACTCCCACAAACGACTTGGTCCGATCCCCATCGCCCCCCCATTCACAACACGCCCAAAACCAACGCAAATCCTTTATCGCGAAGCGATAGCCCGATCGTAGCGAGGCCTTTCAAGGCCTCGCTATCACGCGACAATTCACCAAGCACCCTGAAAAACACGCACCACAAAAACGCGAGGCCTTGAAAGGCCTCGCTACAATCAGTCGTCGCTACGCGACGAATGCCGCGCACTCCAACAAACGACTTGATCCGATCCCCATCGCCCCACCATTCACAACACGCCCAAAACCAACGCAAATCCTTTATCGCGAAGCGATAGCCCGATGGTAGCGAGGCCTTTCAAGGCCTCGCCAGAACGCGACAATTCACCAAACACCCTGAAAAACACGCACCACAAAAACGCGAGGCCTTGAAAGGCCTCGCTACATTCAATCGTCGCTACGCGACGAATGCCGTGATCAAACGCTCCATTCACAAAACGCCCCCAAGCGCAACGAAAAACGGCCCGGTAGAACCGGGCCGTTTTGCATCAGCGTAGGTTTGCAATGCGATACTACGGTACCGCCTGTTCGACTTCCTTCTTCAGCAGGCAGCCCATGATCGTCCAGCCATCGACTTCACTGCGGGAGAAGAAACCGGCCGGGCCGAGGTATCGACGAACGGCATCGTACGGAGGCAACTTGCCGCCATCCAACTGCTGTTCGCGGACCGTGCCTTCTTCGTCTGGAGCCATCAGCTTATTGAGCACGCGGCCGAGCATCGTCTCCGACTCGGGCATTTTCCCTTGCCGCAGCAGTTCGTACGTCGGGCGGTAAGCCTCGTCCGTCCGCGTGAAGTAGCGGAAGCTGTCCGAGCTCGCACCGAGTTCGCTCAACACGCCGTTCACCACTTGATAATCCACCGAGGCAGTCAGCGTGTCCTCGGGTGCACGAACCTGGACCAATTCACGAATGAAATCGACGTGCGTGGAAATCAGCAATTGTCCGGCGAACACCGTTGCAGCCGAGTTTGGAATCGTTGCCTTCTCTTCTTCCTGCGGCTTGCTGTTCTCGTTCGCCACGGAAGCGAAACCGGCACCTTCAATCTGAATGTCCTCGACATCGACGATCTCTTGATCGTTGATGATCTCCCAGATTACGCGCCCATCGACCTCGTGCTTCCGGGCGTTCGGGTCGGCTTCCATGATCTTGGCCAAGGCCTTCGCAACCGCTGCCTCGTCCGTAACCTGAATCGCCACGCCGATCCGCTCGCTCTTCGGACCGATTGGCAGCCGATAGTCTGTTACCACCGTGATGCGTTCACCAGCAAACCGTACCAGTTCGTTTCGCAGGTCAACCTGCGGGCCGTTCGGATCGGTCTTGATGCTCTCGAGCACGTCCGCCCAAACACCTTGGTCACCGGCGAACTCATCGACCAACGAACCGAGGTGTTCAAATGCCTCTTTGATTCGCATGTTCATCGTCATATGGCCGGCCAGATCGCGGGGGATCCAGTTGAGCGGTTCGTGGTCCTCGGTGTTCGGGAAGTCGAGAATCCGGGCAGCCAACTTGTATTTGCCGTCAACCTTCGGAGCGTACACAAACGTGCGGTGCAGCAGTTCATGCTTGCCGTCCGCCAGGTGAATCGCACCGCCCAACCCCTTTACGGCGTTGAAGCCCTGGTTCGCGAGCACCTTCAGCAGGTCGGTACCGCGCTTCTTGCGGCCTCCGGCCATCGAACGCGTCACTTCGACGTAACCGAACGGATCGACAAACCAGCGGATCTCAGCCGCCGTTGCGCCATCACCTTGCGTGCGTTCCATCGTCACCGAGTACGGCTTGAGCGACCGCAGCGTATCTTCCGCCTTGCCATCGAACCGGCCGATCAGCTCTTTCAACGTCTCGAGATGATTGACGACGAGCAGTTGGTCCTCGTGCAACAGATAGTAGGCTCGCCGTTCTTCGACATCTTCCTTCTTCGGGAACTTCAGAGTCGTGATCTCGATTCCTTGCACCGTGACCGACGACTTCTGCGCACCCTTCTGAACTTGATTTGCAGTAACGCGAGCGAGCAACTCGCGTGCTTCCGACTCTTGCCCCGTCACGTCGACCTTCAGCACCAATGCGTGCTGCTTCTTGTCGTTCGCCGGCTGAATCAACGCGATGCTGATCTCGCCGTTGGGAATACCTTCCAGGTCGTCAAGACCAATCCCCAGGTGAGCCCCGGTCTGTCCGAGCTTGCTTCGCAACTGTTCCTTGAAGTCGTCCACAAACGGCTTCATGATCGGGTCTTCTGACAATTGACCCAATTGCATCTCCTGCCACTTCTTGGTCAGGTTCTTCGCATCGGTGATCGAGAGGTAGCCTTTGGTGGTTGCGGGGAGCAACAGATCGCTGGGGGTCGCCGCTTCCAAACAGGCTTGGAACGACAGCAGCGACGCTACGATAAGGAACAGGGGGACAATTGAGCAGCGCATTACGATAGCTCTCCTTAGCTCCTCGTTTCCGTGGAAACGGGTCGGGCGGCTCGAGGTTGAACGGGCGGTTTTCGGGGCCAAATCCTTATCGACACAATTCCCGTTGCAAAGCGACTTTCCAGCGCACGGTGAGTACGACGGTCATGTTCCGTACAGTTTGTCGCGGCTGAAAATTTCGCAGGCACAAAATACGAGAAAAAGGAAAGTTGCGCCAAGGCGAAAACAGAAGGCAATTTTGAAAATCAAGGCGACTTTAACAGCTGCGAAAGCCATTCCACCCACCACTGGTCGCTAGCATGGCTTCGCACCATAATCGTGCGATGCGCGAATACCATCTGGAAAACCTGAGCCACGATCCGGTCCACGGCTACATCCCGTTTACCTCGAGTTCCCAGCTTGCTAGCGACGAGGTTTCGGAGCGGCAGATCATCGACCATCCGTGGGTCCAACGTCTGCGTCAAATCCACCAGCTGCAAACCGCCTGGTGGGTGTTTCCCTCGGCCGAACACACGCGGTTCCAGCATGTTCTGGGGGCGATGCACCTGGCCAGCCGGGCGGTGGAGAAACTGTATTCCAGTCTGGCGGAACACTGCCCGGACGTACCCAGTCGAGGCTACGTCGAGACGTTGTTACGGATGGCGGGGCTGCTGCACGACGTCGGACACGGTCCGTTCGGGCACTTCTTCGACGAACATTTTCTGCGTGATTTCGGGCAAACGCACGAAACGATCGGGGCCCGCATCATCATCGACGAAATGGGCGATATGCTGTCGCGTCTTCGCCGCAACCCCAACAGTCGGTTGCAGCCTGATGAGCGGCTCGACCCGCATCAGATCGCGTGGCTGATCACGCGGCCAAAAGCAGGCGACGACCGCGAACAACCACGGTGGCTGACCTTCCTGCGCGGACTGCTCAGCGGCATTTACACCATCGACAACATGGACTTTGTGCTGCGCGACGCTTACATGTCGGGCTATAGTGCCCGATCGTTCGACCTCGATCGATTACTGCACTACAGCTTTTTCAGTCCCAGCGGCCTGACGATCCACGACCGGGGCATGGACGCTTTATTGCGGTTCATCTCGGTCCGCGCCGAACTGTTCCGGTCGATCTACTTTCATCGCACCGTCCGCTCGATCGATCTGACGCTGCTCGACTTGTTCCGAGACAGCAAGAAACACCTGTTCCCGGGCAACCCGCTGGAGCATCGCGACGCGTATCTCGGCTTCACCGAGTTTTCCCTGCTGGTCGATGTCGGGCGATGGTGCCGCTCGTCGGATCCGGAAATGCGTCCCTTGGGGGAGCGGTGGCGCGAACTGTTGCAACGCCGCGTGCCTTGGAAAATGGCATGCCAGCGGGTACTCGTATTTTCCGAGCGCGATCCGGAGCGTAGCAGCATCTTCAGCGATCCGCGTCTGGTCGAACAACGTTTGCTGGCCGCGCTGCCCAAAGGGCTGCAAGATCTGCCCGTGCGCGTCGATATCGCCCGGCACATCTTCCGGCCGCACACCAGCGGCCCGGCCGCCGGACAAAACTATTTATTCGACTCGGCGGTGCATCGCGTTCGTCCCTTAACCACGAACCAGTTGTTTGAGCGTCTGCCGGTCAGTCACCGCATTTGCCGCATCTACACGCAATCGGATGCGCACGTGCCCGAACTCACCACCGCGTTGGACTCATTGATCGGTGGCCCTGGCAGCGACGACCTGACCAACATGTGACGCCGCATCACCCTGGATCGCGGCAGATTCCATCACCAACTTGCAATGAGGCTTCCGATGTTTTTAGGTTTTGGCGAAATCATGGCTCGCTTTTGTCCGCCCGACCGCAAGCGATGGCGGCAGTCGCTGCCTGGATCGGTGGAGGTAACCTGGGGCGGTGGCGAAGCGAACGTCTGTGCGTCGCTGGCAATGCTCGGCGAATCCGCCCGCTACGTGACGGCACTGCCTCGCAATGCTTTAAGCGAAGCACTGGTCACCAGCCTTCGCGGGCTCGGCGTCGATACGTCGCAGATCCTCTGGCGCAAAGCCGGGCGACTCGGACTTTACTTCGTTGAACCTGGCGCCAACCAACGAGGCTCGACGGTCTTGTACGATCGCGAACACAGCGCGATCAGCTTGGCTGGCCCGGAGGAATTCACCTGGCAACCGATCCTCGACGGCGTCCATTGGGTGCATGTCACGGGGATCACGCCGGCAATCAGCGCCACCGCCGCCGCCGCGAATCAGGCGCTGGTCGAACAAGCCAAAAAGCAGGGCTGTCAGATCTCGTGCGACTTGAACTTCCGCAAGAAGCTTTGGAACTGGCGCGCGGGCACGCGGCCGCAGGATTTGGCCCGCGAATGCATGACGCAGGTGCTCCGTCACACGGATGTCTTAATCGCCAATGAAGAGGACGCTGCGGACGTGCTGGGGATCCACGCCCAGGGAACGGATGTTACCGCAGGCCAAATCGATCCGGCTGCGTACGCGACGGTGGCTCGCACCATCGTCAAACAGTTCCCCAACATTTCCAAAGTCGCCATCACGCTGCGTCAAAGCATTTCAGCCGACCACAACAATTGGGGCGCGATGTTGCTGGACGCGAAGGACGATCGAGCCTATTTCGCGCCGAACGACGCGCAGGGGGCTTACCGGCCGATGGAGATCCGCGACATCGTGGATCGCATCGGCGCAGGCGACTCGTTCGCAGCCGGCCTCTTGCACGGGCTGCACGCCCCGGATCTAGGTTCGCCCGCGGCCGCTCTGGAATTCGCCGTTGCGGCCAGCGGTTTGAAGCACTCGATTCTGGGCGATTTCAATTACGTTACGCGGGACGAGATCATGGCGTTACGAGCCGGCAACGCCAGTGGCCGCGTTCAACGTTAAATCCAACGGAGACCATCATGTCACACGACCAATACGAAAACCCGTTGATTGCTCGCTACGCATCGAGGGCGATGAGTGCCCTTTGGAGCGATCAGCGCAAGTTCGGCCAATGGCGCCGCCTGTGGCTCGCCTTGGCCGAGGCGCAGCAGGAGTTAGGCCTGCCCGTCACCGATGCGCAGCTCAATGAAATGCGCAATCACCTGGACGACATCGACTTTGCGGCGGCAGCCCGCTACGAACGGCAGTTGCGGCATGACGTGATGGCCCACATTCATACGTTCGGCGATCTCTGCCCGCAAGCTCGCCCGATCATTCATTGGGGTGCGACCAGTTGCTTCGTCACCGACAACACCGACCTGCTGCTGATGCGGGAAGCATTGGAACTGGTACGCAACCGGCTCGTCGCCGTCATCGATCGGCTGGCCGGCTTCGCGCAAGAACATCGCGCGCTGCCATGCCTCGCCTTTACTCACCTGCAACCCGCGCAGCCAACGACCGTCGGCAAACGGGCCTGCCTGTGGATTTACGATTTGGTGCTGGATCTGGAAGAACTGGAGCACCGCCTGCATACGCTGCGAGCCCGGAGCACCAAAGGCACGACAGGCACCCAGGCGAGTTTCCTCAGCATCTTCAACGGCGATCACGGGAAAGTGCGTCAGTTGGAACGACGCGTTGCGGAGAAGATCGGGTTCTCGCAGACGTACGCTGTCACAGGTCAGACCTACAGCCGCAAGGTTGATTCGCAGGTGCTCGACTTGCTGTCCGGGATCGCTCAAACGGCCCATAAGGCGGCGACCGACTTGCGCATTCTTCAAAACCGCAAGGAGCTCGAGGAACCGTTCGAGACCTCGCAGATCGGCTCCTCGGCCATGCCGTATAAACGCAATCCGATGCGCAGCGAACGGATTTGTGCATTGAGTCGTTACGTAATCAGCCTGCAATCGAGCACGGCGAACACGATGGCTACGCAATGGATGGAGCGGACGCTTGACGACAGCGCAAATCGCCGGCTGGTGATTCCTCAAGCATTCCTGGCGGTCGATGCCATCCTGTCGATTTATCAGAACGTGGCGACGGGACTGGTTGTGTATCCGCGTGTGGTGGCGCGGAACCTGGCGGAGGAGCTACCGTTCATGGCCAGCGAGAACATCTTGATGGCGGCGGTGGCAGCCGGCGGCGACCGGCAATCGTTGCACGAGCGGATCCGCGTGCACAGCCAAGCGGCCGGCGAGCAAGTTAAGCAGCACGGCCGCTCGAACGACCTGCTCGAACGACTCGCCGCCGACCCCGACTTCGCCGGCGTCGATTTCTCGGGCGTCATGGACCCACTGCAGTTCGTCGGCCGTGCGCCAGAGCAAGTCGATGAATTCCTTGCAGAGGTCATCAGTCCGATTCGCGAGCGTTACGCGCACCTGAAGGCCGAAGCTGCAGAGCTCAAGGTCTAAAACCCGCTTCAGTTGGCAGTGTCGGATCACACCACAGAAGGTGGATCTGCTAAGGCACGTTCCAATCTGCATCGGGGTAACGGTGGAACGTGGATTCGAGGTCGGGTGACACCAAACGGGTTTGCTTTTCAGTCTGATAGCGAAAGAAAAGCCAACTGCTTCGGTGTCCTTGTTCAGCAATGCTACCCCAGTCCCCGGGACTGGTTGGGGAGTGGATCAGCACTTCGTGCTTCTGTGGTCCAATCAGCACTGTCAGGCATGACCTGTAAGGTCATGCCTGGCAGTGGCACCCAGATCAGACAGCCCTCAGATTGGGTGCCACTGCCAGGTGAGCTTGGTTTTCTGAGGC
This sequence comes from Planctomycetota bacterium, assembly GCA_046045565.1. Lineage (GTDB taxonomy): Bacteria > Planctomycetota > Planctomycetia > Pirellulales > Pirellulaceae > VGZA01. Next base: position 7,527 of record JBJOLO010000541.1, read on the forward strand.
CCTCAAGCCTCAGAAAAGCAGGCTCACCTGACAGTGTCAGATCACACCACAAAAGGTAAATCTGC
>JBJOLO010000548.1:0-4715 GCA_046045565.1 Planctomycetota bacterium
GGATCGCTTCTTGAATCGCGCTAACACAACAATCGGAGTGCTTGGACAGCACGGTGCGCCAGCGCGGGCTCAGACGGGACCAATGGGCGACAAGTTCGTTCGGACCGCGGCTTTTCCGCCGCCCCAGGATCGCCAGCAGCGCCCCCTCCTGAATATCGCGTTGCTGCGAGCGCAATGCGGCAATCAACAAGTCATCCGCCGAATCGCTTGGCGATTCCATCAGGACGCGCAATGTCGCTTCGATTCCGCCGGCCACCCTTAAAACCTCCTCGTAAAAATCCATTCCAACTTTAGGACATACATTTCGGGATGGTCGGCGGGGCAGCCGTTACATTCGCTACAACCGATTTGCGGCCCCGGCTGGCTTGATTTTCGGGAAGTGCGGGGCGAAACTAGGAGCCAATTCAACCGGAGTTTTCGACCATGGTGACCCCCGTCCCAGCCCCAGCCGTCCTCAATCGCGAATTTCTGGAAATCCGCTGCAAGATCCTCGAAGTCGCCGCGGCCCTCGATCGACTCGATCGCGGATCCGGTTCCGTCGCCAAAGATCCCCGCCTCGAGAAACTGCTCGAAGCCATCGCCACCCTCGCGGACGCCAAAGAGAATCGGGCCGAACGAGTGCAAATCATTTTCTCCCGCCCCTATAACCAAGACTGGCAGCGAGAATTCGGCGTGTCGCCGCGCAGTTGATCGTCGGAACTCGAATTCCACACCACTCCCGCTTCGGAGACGAATCGCGTGTACTACTTCGACCCGCATATCCATATGGTTTCGCGGACCACCGACGATTACGAGACACTGGCCAAAATGGGCTGTGTCGGCCTCAGCGAACCTGCGTTCTGGGCCGGGTTCGATCGTGGCAGCGTCGAAAGCTTCCGCGATTACTTCCGGCAACTCACCGACTTTGAACCCAAGCGGGCCGCCCAGTACGGGATCCAGCATTACACGTGGCTGTGCATCAACGCGAAAGAGGCCGAAAACGTCGAGTTGTCACGGCAAGTGATCAAGATGATCCCCGAGTTCCTCGACAAACCGGGAGTACTGGGCATCGGGGAAATCGGCCTGAACAAAAACACCCGTAATGAAGCCATCGTCTTCGTCGAACACCTGGAACTGGCCGTCCAATACGAACAGCAAATCCTGATACATACACCGCACCTCGAGGACAAATACCAAGGCACACGCATGATCCTCGATATGCTCTGCGATGATTCGCGACTCGATCACTCCCGAGTGCTGGTTGATCATGTCGAGGAACACACGGTCCGGCACGTGTTGGATCGAGGATTCTGGGCCGGAATGACGCTGTATCCGGTTTCAAAATGCACGCCGCAACGTGCCGCCGACATCGTCGAAATGTACGGACCGGAGCGTTTGATGGTGAACTCCGCAGGCGACTGGGGACCGTCCAAGCCCACCGCGGTTCCCGATTTCATCCTGGAGATGCGACGACGGAATCACCCGGAGAGCCTGATCCGCAGAATCGTCTACGACAACCCGCTGGAATTCTTCCGCCAAAGCCAGAACTTTCAGTTCGTCGCGCGAGACCAGACCGAATCGCAAGAGGTTTCCTGAGTTCGAATTGCGTTAGCTTGTCGGTCCCCGGTTGCTCGCTCACGCCAGGAAAAACTGCGCATGGATCGATTTCGCGTCGATGGAATCAGACGGTTTTGCATCCCCGATCGTTCCGCAAGCATCTGCGCCATGTTGCTCGTTGGCCGAGGCCTCGCCCTGCTCGTGGCACTCCTCCTGCTGTGGAGCCACTCTTTCCAAGCGGTAGCCGCCCCGCCCTCGCCCCGCATCACGCCGCTTGACGAATATGTGCGCAAGCCCGATCCGGTCTTCGCATGGAAGACCGTGAAGTCGATCCCCGGCAATCCGGCAACCGTTCACTTCCTGCAACTGACGTCGCAAACATGGCTCACGGAGCACGTAGTCGATCGACCCGTCTGGAATCATTGGGTAGTCGTCGTGGTGCCCGAGAAAGTCCGTTCGGATAAGGCCTTGCTGTTCGTCGGCGGCGGCGGCAACGATCGACCGATGCCGGACAAACCCGATCCCATCGTGGTCAAAGTTGCCGAAGAGACGCAAAGTATCGCGGTCGAGTTGCGGATGGTTCCCAATCAACCGCTCGTGTTTCACCAGGACGGACAGCCACGCAAGGAAGACGACTTGATCGGCTACGCGTGGGATCAGTTTCTCAAGACCGGGAATCCTGAATGGCTGCCTCGCCTGCCAATGGTAAAGAGTGTCGTGAGGTGCATGGATTGCATTCAGGCTTTTTCCAAAGAGCAAGGACATCCGGTCGAGAAATTTGTGATTGCCGGTGGATCGAAGCGTGGCTGGACGACATGGATGACCGGTGCCGCAGATCCTCGCGTGGAAGCGATTGTGCCGATCGTCATTGACGTGGTGAATGTTGAGTTGTCACTTCAACATCACGCGGAAGTGTACGGCTTCTGGGCAAAGGCGATCGGAAATTACTACCAGCACCACATTCTGCAGCGTCCCGATCATCCTCGCATGCGCGAGCTATACCGCATCGTCGATCCCTATTCGTATCTGGATCGACTGACCATGCCGAAATATGTCCTGAATGCCAGCGGCGACCAGTTTTTCTGCCCTGACTCCTCGCAGTTTTACTACGAAGAACTGCAAGGTGAAAAACTATTGCGCTATGTACCGAATGCCGATCACTCACTGCGAAACAGCGATGCCATCGAGAGCCTCGTCGCCTTTTATCAACTCGTCATCAACGGGAAGCCGCGCCCGCGATACGTCTGGCGTTTTGAGGGCGACGGGCAGATCAGGGTTCAGTCCGACATTGCGCCGCAAAGCGTCGTGCTCTGGCAAGCCACCAACTCCAATGCGCGCGACTTCCGCCTGGAAACCATTGGTCCGGCATTTCAAAATCAACCGCTCGCGGCAGAACCAGACGGCTCCTATGTCGCCCGGCTCCGACACCCCGATCAAGGTTGGACCGCAGGATTCGTCGAGCTGCAGTATGACACCGGAGGCCGGAACCGGCTGAAAGTTTCGTCCGCAGTTCGGATCGTTCCCGAACCGCTCCCCTTCGCGGGCATCGACCTCAAGGCCGCCCCCTTCGAAGGCAATCGGCAACCGTAGACGCGGGGTTGCCGAACGGTCCGTTGCTCCACCCTCCGTTGCTCCACCCTCCGTTGCTCAACCCGTTGCACAGGCAGTTGCCTAGCCGAGAACGGCAGCAAAGGAGCCTGCAGCAAAGGAGACTGCAGAACGAACCTGAACCTGCAGAACCGCAGGCTGCGTATCAGCCATCCGCGGCGGGGCGCACTTTGTGGCTACGACATCATCGGGAATTAGCGAGGCTTTTTCTTGACCAAGCCTTTGCCTGAAACCTTTTTGGCATCGGGAACCGGCGCCTTGGGGGCCGGCTTCTTTCCCTTGTCGTGTCGATCGTCCTTCTTTTCTTTCGCGACTACGGGAGGAGTCGGGGCGACCTTCTTTTTCGGTTCGGGATGCGCAACCGGTTCTTTCTTCGTTGGCTTCTCGGGAACCGATTCTTTCTTCACGTTCTTTTTGGGGAATCGATCTTTCGCCTCGGGATCGATTTCGAACAAGATCGATCGGACTTTCGTTGCGTTCGGCGCATGAGCCAATTCTGCGGCCATCTGATGCAACAACGAGGCAAATTCCACACCCTTGTTTTTTGGAATTGCCCGCTCGAGTCCTGGCACTACTTGCTTGTCCATCTCAACCGGTGTGATCAACCCGCATAACATCAGCACCATGAGTTCGGCGCGACCGCACGGGATGGAGTGGCCTCCCAAACCGTGTTGCACCACGTAGCTGATGAGAAACTTATTGCCACCGGTGTATTTCTCGAGATCCTTCTCGGATTTCCCCAGGTTTTGTTTGCGGAGGAATTCGAGATCAAAATCAAAATGAGCCTCGAAAACGGCTTGCAGGGCTCGCTTGAGGCTGGTGGCGCCCGCTGCGGGGTCGGGCAACACATCGAGTGCCTCGCTGAGTTCGCTGATCGTCGTCACGCGAACTTCGTTCAGGTCGAAATACGATTGCTGCACCTTTGCAAACGCTTCGTCCGCAGTCTCGTAACGCGTGTTCTCCAGGCAGCAGGCGTAAAGCAAGTGATCGAGTACCGTTCGGTCGGGATGGGCGGCGACAGGCTTGTAATGTTTGCGAAGCACTTTCAGGATCTTGTTGATGATCGCGCTACGATTCGGACTGGTCATATCAGATCCCTGCCAAACTTTTCACACTCGGTACGATGACGGGACGCCGTACGATCGACGCTCCCACAATATCGGCTTCAAGTTCCCCGGGCTTTCCCATTCCCCGCCAGCTTACGACTTCTCCCCCAAATCCTTCCCTGTCTCGATGTCCGTCTCGGAATCAGCCAGCTCGTCTTCCCGATCGACATGCTCCGGATCTGCATCCTCCATCGCTGCCTCATCGGCTTTTCGGGGGAGCAGCTCCGCCAACATGCGGCTTACCTCGATCGAATGCTTGACACCCTGATCGAGCACAAATTGAATGCGAGGCGTGTATCGCGTATCGATTCGCTTCGCCACTTTGGCTTGCAGAAAGCCGGCCGAACTGCGGAGACCGTGCAGGGCCAGACTCTGTTGCGACTCGGTGCCCATGATCGAGACGTGCACTTTCGCCGACCGCATGTCGGGCGCCACTTCGACGTAGGTAACCGTCACGTTTTCGAC
>JBJOLO010000584.1:0-8204 GCA_046045565.1 Planctomycetota bacterium
GATCAACTGCTCAAACTGCTCGAGCACCGTTCCGTCGCCCCGAAACCGCACCGCCGCGATCTCGATGATGCGGTGCGTCAACGCGTGGAGCCCCGTCGTCTCCAGATCGAAGGCAATAAACTCGACGTCGATCAGCTGACCGGTGTCACGATCCATGCGGCTTCCCTTCGAACATCAAGAATACCGTTAGCAGATTAGCGTGGTGGAGGATGCGTTGCAAACCAAACCACCGACGACATGGGACAAAGGCTTGGAGAATGATTCTGGGCGAACCGCTTGGACGTTGTGGCGTTGGATGCTCTACCGCACAGTCGAAAGGTTGTCCGGCCGTTCTGATAGCCGCTACAATGTCGGCGGAAACAATTCATTACGCGTGAGAAGGCGATCAATTCATGAGCCGCTCGGCTGTTGCCCCGTTCGCTTGCTCGATTCTCGCGATCTTTCCGTTTATGGTACCGGCCCTCGCTGCTGACGCTCCTGGCGAGCGGATCTTTGGCACCACGAAGGTGATACCCTTGCACTTGACGATGAGTCTGTCGCAATTCGAAGCGCTCGCGCCTGCGAACACGGCTCCATTTGGCCGACGCGGTGGCGGTGGAACACGCGCCTCGTCCGACGACGCGCATCGCAATACCTTCGGCGTCGAGTTCCCCTGGTCGCGGGGCGATTTGACGTATGAAGGAAAAACCTACAGCGATGTGGGCGTGCGTTACAAAGGCAATTACACCTACATGGCCGCAACGCGTTCGTTAAAGAAGTCGCTGAAAATCGATCTCAATCATTACGTCGCCGGCCAAAAGCTTGATGGACTCACGATGATCGGATTGCACTGCGGAGTCAGCGACCCGACCAAAGCTCGCGAGTCGTTCGCGTACGCGTACTTTCGCGAAGCGGGAGTACCGGCACCGCGAACCTCGTTCGCAGAACTGACGTTGACCGTGCCCGGCAAATACGAACGTGAAGTTGTCGGCGTGTATACGCTCGTGGAACAAATCAACAAGGCGTTCCTGACCAAGCACTATCGCGATGGAACCGGTTTGCTGCTTAAGCCCGAAGGACTTCAGGGTGGCCCCGCATACCTGGGAGAAAACTGGCAGGCATACGAAAACCGATACAGCCCGAAGAGCACCCCTCCCGCGTCGCAAAAACAACGACTCCTCGACTTCACGAAACTGATCAGTAACGCCAGCGACGAGGAATTCGCTCGCGAGATCGGTGATTATCTCGATATCGACGCTTTCTTGCGATTCATCGCCGTCAATGCGCTGCTATCGAACATGGACAGCTACCTGGGATACGGACACAACTACTACCTCTACCTTGTGCCCGGAACCAATCAGTTCGTCTTTATTCCATGGGACTTGGATCTGTCGCTCGCCACGTGGCCTGCTGCCGGGACTCCCGAACAACTCGTGGAATTGAGCATCCACCACCCACACGCAGGCAAGGATCGCTTGCTAGATCGCCTGTTCGCGATCGCCGCTCACAAAGAGCGATACCTCTCGATCGTGCGCGAGCTGACCACCAGCAGTTTCACCAAGCCCAAGTTGTTAGCGAGCTTGGACGCAATCGAAGCAGCCTTGCAGGAACCGCGTGCGAAAGAAGCGAAGTCCGTCGCTGCTCGAAACGAAGAGGCAAGCGGCTCACGCGCCGGTCCGAATGCCGGTCCGAATGCCGGACCGAATACCGGTCCGGGGTCGGGCGGGCGAGCGGGTGGACGCGGCTTCGGCGCAGGTGGCGGTGGAGGTGCAGGTGGAGGTGGAGGTGGGTTTGGTGGAGGTGGATTCGGTGGAGGTGGATTCGGTGGAGGTGGCCAATTCGGACAATCGATGCCGCCACGACGATTTATCGAAAAGCGTACCGAATCGGTGGCGAAACAACTGGCTGGCGAGAGACCGGGGTTTGAGCCCAAACCGTTCGCCGCCGGTGGCGGCTTCGGTGGCGGTCGCGGTCCGGGTGCTGGTGGAATCGGTCCGGGATTTGGTCGCGGCAACGGGGGCCGTGGCGGCGGCTTCGGCGCACCGCCCGGCGGGGGACCGCCGCAGCGAGGCGGTTTCGGGGGACCGGGAAAGAAGGGGGACTAACGGCGATGTGATGGAGATCGCGGTGCGCCCTGAGACTCGATGGCGATTCAGCTCACGATCGCCTTGGCCACGTTTCCTTTGACATCCGTCAGTCGCATGTCGCGACCCGCATAGCGATAAGTGAGTTGCTCATGGTCAAGCCCGAGCAAATGCAGGATGGTCGCATGCCAATCGTGGACATGCACTTTGTCTTCGATGGCCTCGAATCCGTATTCGTCGGTTTTGCCGTAGACGAAGCCGCGTTTCGCGCCGCCGCCCGCCATCCACATCGTGTATCCCTTGTTGTTGTGATCGCGGCCATCACCTTGCGCGTGGGGTGTTCGTCCGAACTCACCGCCCCACAGCACCAAGGTGTCTTCAAGCATCCCGCGACTATCGAGATCGGCAAGCAGACCTGCGATGGGCTTATCGATCGACTGACAACTATTCGTCAGCGATTCCTTCAGATTCCGATGGTGGTCCCAACCGCCGACGGTAACTTCAACGAACCGGACACCCGCTTCGACCAGTTTCCGGGCAAGCAGGCATTGCCGTCCGAAGTTTCCTCCGCGACCGCCGAGTCCGCCGCCGTTTCCTCCGCCGAAGAAGCCGCGCCCACCGCCTCGACCCCCTTGCGCTTGATCGATGCCGTACAACTTCAATGTCGAGGCCGACTCTTTGCTGAGATCCAGGACATCGGGCATTTCACCTTGCATGCGAAACGCCAGTTCGTAGGACGAGATCAAGCCTTCGATCTCTTTTTGGTCACCAAGGGACTCCGCGGTGCCGTGGTTGAGTTCCTGCACGTAATCAAGTTGCACGCGCTGCGCATTCAGAGTTCGTCGCGGATTGCGGAGATTGCTGATTTGTTCGCCGCTGCCTCCCTCTCCCAATCCACCACCGAAACCGGCGCGGCCCATCCGCGTCCCCTGATACACCGCAGGCAGAAAGGATGCCGCATAATTTGCTGCACCACCGTTGGTTTGAGGCGGATTGATGGTGACAAATCCGGGAAGGTTCTCATTCGTCGAGCCTAAACCGTAAAGCACCCACGCACCTAAGCTTGGTCGGGGAAACTGAAACAGACCGCAGTGCATTTGCAGGAATGCCTGCGCATGGTTGGGCAGGTCGGTGTGCATCCCGTTCAGCACGCACAGTTTATCCGCATGCTTTGCCAGTTCGGGAAAGAGTTCGCTGACCCACAGGCCGCTTTGCCCATGCTGTGCGAATTGGAAAGGCGACCCCAGCAATTTGCCGCCGCGAAATCCGCCTCGCCCGCGCGGAGACGGTTTACCATCGTCTTCGCTCAGCTTCGGTTTGTAATCGAAGGTATCAAGATGGCTCGGTGCCCCCTCCATGCACAGGAAGATCACCCGCTTCGCTCGCGGCGTGAAATGCGGTGTTTTGGGAGCCAGTAGATTTTCGCCGCCTCGTGTTTCGCGGACCGCTTGTTCATGCGCTAACGCGGCAAAGGCAAGGTACCCGAATCCTGAAGCGGTTGTTTTGAGCCAGTGTCGCCGCGAAAACATGATTCAACTCCCGTTACGACTCATCTCGTTACGAAGCAGGGCCGGCCAACTTGCGTGGCGTAATTCGCGGACGACTATTTGCGGTATTGAAATTCCGCACTTGCAAACAGCGCCTGACAGAATGCGCTCCAGATCTCGCGATCTCGATTGCGAGGTCCGATGCGATCCTGAGTGATCTGCTGGCGATACGATGCCAGGAACTTTTCCGCTGAGGTCAATTCGTTTCCGGTGGGAGGCCGGCCAAAGAATCGCAGGAATGCTGCTCGGATGCGTTCGGATTCGCTATCGCTCTCCCGCAGTCTGTCAGCAGCCGCATCGGCGGCCCGCAACACAAACGCGTTGTTCAGCAAATACAGTCCCTGCGATGGCACGGTTGTTTGCTGACGGTCCGAGGTAATCAGCGTCGGATCAGCCGCATCAAATAACGCCATCGACTCCGGCAGATTGTCGCGAATGATCGGAAGATAAATGGAGCGATGGGTATTCTTCGGATCATTGATGGCACTATTGACCATGTTGCCTCCCAATCGCGGACGACTCACTGGGCCCTCGCCGCCTTGCGCCACCGCAGATCCAACCGGTGGCGTGGGGTCGAGCTGCTCGCTCACGGCGAGTATCGCGTCGCGCAGGATCTCGGCGTCGAGACGGCGAGGAGTCATCCTCCAGAGCAAGGTGTTGTCAGGGTCAACCTCCATCGCGTGCTGATTCGCCGTGGCACTCAACTGGTAGGTACGGCTCATGACCAATTCCTTAATCAGCCGCTTGATGCTCCATCCCTGATCGATGAATTGACGGGCGACATGGTCGAGCAATTCGGGATGCGTGGGCGGTTGCCCAGCGGATCCGAAGTCGTCGGCGGTCGGTACTAGACCGCGGCCAAAAAGCTGAAGCCAGATACGGTTGACCATCACGCGTGCCGTCAACGGATTGTCCTTGTTGGCGATCCATCCGGCCAGTTCGAGTCGTCCGCTGGTGGTTGATTTGAAGGGAATCGCTTCATCGGTGAGGACCTGAAGGGTCCCGCGCGGGATCGGTTTGTCGCCGGGTTGATCGTGTTCGCCGCGAACGAACAGAGGACTATCGGCGATGGTGCGGGCTCCATCATTCGAAAAACCGCCGGCTCCCGCGAAGCGGCCGCTCCGCGAAGGTCGCCTCGCTCCGCCGGCCGGCTTATCGCGAACGCCCATCGCCAGTAATTTCGGGTTTCCCTGCGAGTCGTATGCGTCGAGTCTGGCTTGTAGCAGTGAAATCTGACCCGACGTAAGAAATCGTTGGGTAAAGTCCTTCATGTTGTCGATCGACTGCCGGACCGATGCGATTTGTTCCTCGATCCGCTTGCGGTCGTCGTCCGTGAGTTTGCTGATTGCCACCGTCAGATTCGCGTCGCCGGGTAACGATAGAAGCGACGAGGATCGTTGAGCATTAATAAACGTTACGGTGCCGTAGCATGTTTCGGTGCTGCGAAAGATACCGGCAAGTGCGTAGTAGTCCTCTTGTGGAATCGGATCGAATTTGTGGTCGTGACATCGAGCACAGGCGGCCGTGATCCCCAAAAACGCCTGGGTCGTAACGTCGATTTGCTCGTCGACTACATCGAGTTCAAATTTAAGTCCGCTTCGTTCATTCAACGTCTTCGGGCCGATCGCGAGAAAGCCGGTCGCGATCATCCGTTCGGCTTTGATCTCGGGATTTTCGGTCGGCATCAAATCTCCGGCCAATTGCTCTTTGATGAAAAGGTCATAAGGCTTGTCGTTGTTGAATGACGCAATCACATAATCGCGATATCGCCACGCGTGCGGGTAATTGAAATTGACCGTCTTCCCGGTGCTCTCGGCGTAGCGGGCGACATCCAGCCAATGTCGCGCCCACTTCTCGCCGAACCGCGGCGAATCCAGCGATCGGTCGACCAGCTTTTCCCAAGCTGCCGGTGATGGATCGGCAACGAACGCTTCGACATCCTCCGGCGAGGGAGGCAGTCCCGTCAGGTCGAGAGCGACACGGCGTACGAGCGTGCGGGGATCCGCGTCGCTCACCGGCGTCAGGGATTTGGTTTCGAGGGCGGCAAGGACGAAACGATCGACGTCGGTGCGAGGCCAGGTCGGATCCTTGACGGCTGGAGGCGAGACCGGCTTCAGGGGCTGGAACGACCAATGCTGGCGCCCCTGCACGATATCGACTTCTTTCGAGGGTGCCTTCGTCGCTTGTCTGGGGTCCGGAGCACCCATCCGAATCCACTCCGCGAAGTCCTGTTGCACTTCAGGGTCGAGCTTTTTCGTTGGCGGCATGGAAAGTTCGGGATCGGTATGGCTGATCGCCTTGATCAATAAGCTTTGTGAGGGATCGCCCGGCACGATGGCGGGGCCCGAGTCACCACCCTTGAGCATGCCAGCCCGACTATCCACCACCAACGAACCGCGGATGTTCTTTTCGTTTTCGGTGGCGTGGCACCCGTAGCACTCCCTCACCAGCACCGGCCTGATCTTCTTTTCGAAGAAAGCGATGCCCTCAGCGGACGCCGCAGTGGACTCGATTGCCGATGATCTGTCAGGCTGTGACTGCCCGACGGCGACCTCGTGAAGGAGTAGACCGCTGAGTGTGAACAAAAGAGGGAAGAACCGACGCATGGTGATTCTCCAGCGACCAAGATAAACAGCCACCGAGCCACAAACCGGGGGCTGGGATATAGAAACCCCCGGCCGGCAGCAAGGTTGCGTCAGGTTTTTGCAATCGCCCCGTCACTTTGATCGTAGGGTGCCCGGGGCGCTGCCGAATGGATAAGCGAAAGGTTTTTCAGCTTATTTCACTTCCATGAAGCGGACACAAACCGGATTGGGCACTTTCACTTCCCCGCCGGTCGGCGTGAGTTCCCCCGTGTTCTGGTTGATCCGGAACACCAGTACGTTGCCGCCGGACTGGTTGGCGACCAGCATGAATTGTCCGCTGGGATCGATGGCAAAGTTGCGAGGGGTTTTGATCCCCTGTGCCTGGTGGCCGACAGCCTTGAGTTCACGAGTCTTCGGATCAATGGAAAAGATGGCGATCGAGTTATACGGGTCGCGGTTCGAAACGTAGACAAACTTGCCGGATGGATGGACGACCGTTTCTGCTGTGCTTCCGCCTTTTTTCTCGACGTCCGCCGGCAAGGTCGACAGGACTTGCTTCTGCTTCATCGCACCGTGCTCCGCGTCGTATTCGCAGGCAAGGATCGTCAGATCGGTTTCACCGTTGACGTAAGCAGTCTTCCCATCGGGGTGCCAGGCGAAGTGGCGAGGACCTGATCCTTTGGGAGTTTCCAGGGCTCCGTGCGGCGTGAGCGACCCTTTGGCGGGATCGAAGGCGTAGATGATGACGCGGTCGAGTCCGAGATCGCAGCAGAATGCGAAACGATTGGCTTTATCGACGTGAATCGAATGCCCATGGACACGCGCGCCGGTGTGTTGCTGGAACGAGGTAGCCTTGCCCAGCTTTCCCTCGGCATCGATGGGGATGGAGATGCAACTGCCTCCCGTATAATTCGCAGCCAGCACATTCTTACCGGTCGGGTCAACAATCAGATGGCACGGGGCGCCGCCTTGAGAAGGCTGCGAATTCAGGAACTTCCAATTTCCTGTCTTGGCATCAATGGAGTACGCGCTGACCGTTGCATCATTTTCATTCACCGCGTATGCGAATTTCTTATTGGGGTGAAACGCGATAAACGACGGACTGCTTGTTTCCACCGTCAGTGTGGCCGAGGAAAGCGAACCATCCTTCAGATCCATTTCGCATTGATAGACACCTTTGCTGTTGGCATCGGTGTAGGTCCCGAAATAGACACGATATTTCTGTTGCCCGTGCGCGACCGAAACCGACATCGCGAGCATGACGAGCGACAACGACAGCGAGTACCCCATTTTCATAACCGATGGCTCCCAAGAATGCAGCGGTTCCAACCCAAACATCGGCGACAGTGTACCACGCAAAGCGGCATCGTAGCCATCATGCTCCGCGTGATGATCTGGCGAACGACCCACAGCGTCATTTTTCGCGCGCCGCCGCTCCGCATTGGGGGCGTAGGGCATATGGCTCACGTCACGCGTGAGCGTGACGGCTGGTATGCAGCCGCTACGCCAATCGTTTCAGAGTGAATCGTGTGATTTCAGGGCGCACATTGAACCGCACACGCAGCAGATGGCCCACGCCACGATTGATGTAGAGGCGTCGTTGCCCTACAAGTTCGAATTCGCCGCAGGTGTAACGACGGTTTTGAACGGGCAGCAGGGGTGGCGGAAGGAAAGGAGGTTTGCACTGGCCACCGTGGGTATGACCTGCCAGGATCCATCCCGAGTAGTTCTCCCATCCGCTGTGATCGACCGCATCAGGGTTGTGAACTAATGCGATCGACGGCGTGTTTGGTTCCCACGATCGTAGAATCGGTTGCGGGTCGAACCGGTCGGCCCAGAGTTCATCGAAGCCGACGATCGCGAGGCCGCTCAACATGGCCGATTCGTTGCGCAGGATTTGGATTCCTGAATCCGTAGCGACCGACACGATAAAGTCTGCCGCGGCTGCATCCTGCCAGCCTGGACCGTAATCATGATTTCCGAGGATTCCAACCGTGCCGAGTTTCCCT
>JBJOLO010000595.1:0-4161 GCA_046045565.1 Planctomycetota bacterium
TCCGATTCGCCTTGAACCAGATGAATTGCTTCATGCCAGGGACCGCATCCTGCTTCACGCGCATGTGCGGGAGGAAAAAGCTGTGTAATACATCCTGGCTCTTCAGCTGGATTACCACTTCCTGATTGGCCGGGATATGCAAGTCGTTAACCGTGTGTACATCGTCGGGAGTGCCGATGATTCCGTCGGCTCCGGCGTATCGCAACCGCCACTCGAACTGGCGCGCCGTGACTTCAACCAGGGGTGGAACTTCCTGGCCATCAGCCTGCATCGGACGACGCATCTTGGCGTCGGCCCAGGCGTTCATCTGATAGATGGCGATAAAGAGCAGCGTCGCCGCTGGGATGATCGACCAGATCACCTCGAGCGTATGGCTGCCGTGCGAGAACTTCGAAGGTTGATGGTTCGTTGCCGCATCGTACTTCCAGAGGAACCAGAATAAGGCGAATCCCGTTCCGACGAAGATGATCCCCGTCAGGTACAAGATGAACATGAAGAGTCCGTCAATGACTCCACCATGCTCGTTGATGTTCTCGGGCAGCCAGTGTCGGTAAAACGGTCCGACCTCGTTGATCGCGAGCACGAAGGTCAGCACACCTAACACCGGCACCAGCAGGAAGAGGATGCTCCAAAAGCGTCCCACGGTTGTTTCTCCAGGTCTATAAATCTCGGTCGGTTCTTAGTCTTGCTTATTCGGCGGCACGTTCAGCCGGCCGTCGTCATGTCGCCTGGCCAGGACCGCAAACAGGAGTGCAATCCGGGCGGGTTGATGTCGGTTACAGTCGATCTCGTGTGACGACCGGATCGTGGTCGCGCGGATTGCTGATCGATTCGTACGACAGGCTGCGCACGTAATCCACAATGCTCCAGACATCCTCGGGGCTAAGCTTGCCGGGCGATGGTTCCTCGCCCTCTTTGAGCATGGGAGCCGACGGCATGGGGGTGCCATCGATGCCGTTCACAATTCGCAGGTAAATATCAATCGGGCGGCGTCCGCCACGGAACACGCCCTGTCGCAAGTTACGAGGACGGATGTTGCGAGGTGTCAGCACACGCGGGTCTCGAGCACGAAGCATTTCAAAACGGTCTCGCTCGTCCGCCGACATCTTATCGAGTCCCAGGAACTGCTCTTTGTCGTTCAGCAATTCGCGGGTCCACATATCGACGCCTTGCACCTGACCGTCGCCGAGTGCCGACTCGCCGTGGCAGCTCGAGCAGTTTGCGACTTTGCCGTAGAACAGCTTGCGACCATGTTCAATCGACTTCGCCATCGCTTCGGGGTCCTGCCACCCGTCCGCACGTGCGGCCACGGGGCGCACGTCCTGTTCCGACGTCGACCACCGTTCCAAAACTTCCTTGGCCGCGGTGCGGATCGTTTCCCACTGCGAGTTGTACTGCTCAGGCTGCGATGCCTTGAGCGAGACGTCCAGGATGCGATCGGTGTCCGGTAGCAGTTCGATCAATTTCCGCTCCAACTCGCCGCGAATCGCCAGGAACCGAACGTAATGCACCAGCGATTCGAGTTCGTCATTATCGAGAACCTTGAACGACGGCATGGCCGTTCCGGGAATGCCTTCCCACAAGATACGACGGATGTCATCGTGCGTTGGCTTGCTGCCCTTGGGCGTCGATTTGAATTTAAAAATCCCCATGCGGTAATCGCGAGGATAGGGATTCAAAAAGGCTGCCGTCGGTCCCAATCCATCTCCTGTGATGCCATGACAGTGCACGCAATGTTCGCGATACAAACCACGACCTTTTCCCGCCTTGTCGCTCCATACCTTCCCCGAAGACTGTTTGACTTTCGTCAAGTCCATCAGCTTCGTGATGTCGATGTCGGGAATCACGGTGACGTAGGGATCGTCGGGATCACCGAACGCAGCCGCAAGGATCGTTGCAATATCTTCGCGGTTGCGAGGATCGAATGTCGTCTGCGTTCGATTTTCAACATGGGCGTAATACACTTCGTTGGGCACGTACACAGCGCGCGGGTCTGAACAACCCTGCATGCCAACCAGCAGCCCCGCGAATGCGAGGGCCCAAGCGAATCGAATACCACGTAATTGCATGGAATCACCCAGGAGATGAAGACGGTTACCCGATCACGCATGGTGACCGACGAATCGTCCCTATAACTTTCTGCTATCTCAACGCTCGAATCACGAATCCAACGACGCTCCCAAACGCTGCTCTGCACCGGAAGTCGGAACAGCATGTTGGCCCTATTTGCTGAACAAGCTGCTGTCGATCGCGACATCCAAATCCAGCGGCTTATCCGTTTCCAGTTTTAGCTTCACTTTTCCCTTCGCCCATTTCTGCGGCTGGCCGTTCACCGAGACGGTCTGCACGAATCCCAGTTTCTCCTGCCAGACCCGGAACTCCAAATTCACATCCGATGGCAGATTGGGAATTTCGAACGATCCGTCAGGCTTACTAACCGCGATATACGAGTTGTCCCGGATAATGATGTAGGCCGTCATCCAAGGATGAATCGCACACGACACGCGAAACGGTTCCGGTTCCTCCACTTTCGCCAAATACGTGGTCGATGACCCGCTGGCCACCGTCTGATCGTCCTGCCGATTCTTTTTTGGCTTCAAGCTGGTGTTGTGGCCGATCGGATCGCTGTTCTTGATCTTCAAGGGCTGCGAAGTTTGAACGGCGAGCACGTGCGTCAAAAACTGGCAGGCTTTTTGATCGAAGAGAACTTCGTCACTTTTACCCGGCTTGGATTCGGGATGAGTCCACGGTTCATCGGCTGGAATGGCTTGCGACAGGAAGATCACGACATCTTTGATTCCGCCATCGGAGCCGACGACAATTTCTTCACTGAGCGGCGTCATTCCACCGGGCGCGCAAATCTCTCGTTCTTTGTCTACCGACATCGGCTTGCGTTCGGGAGTTGCACCGGCGATCTTGAACCGACCTCGCAGCGTAGCCCACCCTTGAGGCGTCTCGGTCGGGGCCGCTTCGCTCGCGGCGCTGCCGCCACCCGCTTCCAGGTCAGCTCTCAGCGCAATCGCTTGACGCATATCGACTTTCACCGGCGGCGGCGCCGTGCCGCAACCTGCGACGAACGGAAGCCCGATCAGCAACAGGCTGTACCGGGCTATCGTCAGGTATCGCATGGAATCCTCTACTTCGCTTGGAAGTGCTTCAACGGGATCTTGATTTCGCCCAGGTCGTTCGTGCCGGGCTTGATGTCGATCGTCACGCGACCACGTTCCCACTTGGCTGCTTTTCCATTCTGCTTGCCTTCCGTCACAAATGCACCAGCCCAGAGTTGGAAGGTTCGCGAACCTGTGGGGACATTCTTAATCGTCAGTTTGCCATTGACGTCCGAAACGCCCATGAATGGATGGTCCTTGATCAACACGAATCCTTGCATCCAAGGATGAATGTTGCACGCAACCGGCATCGGCAATTTCTCCGACTTGGCGAATTTGAAGTCGATCTTCGCACCTGCCGGGAGATTAGGGTTTTGCGACGGATTGTCGATCAGACCCAGGTTGGTGTTGTGACCGAACTTGTCGGCGTTCGTAACGATCAGCTTTTGGTTGGTCATAACCAACGCGATTCGTGGCTCGAACCGGCAACCGACGTTAGCCAGTTCGACGTCCTTTTCACGCAGTTTTTCCTGGTCGGGATGCGCCGCGGGTGCTTTTTCGTTTGGCTTCAAAAACAGGTAGACCACGACGTCGCGAATGCCATTGTTCTCTTTATTCACGACCAGTTTTTCATCGATAACGGCAGAGCCGTCCGCATTGCACATCGGCTCTTTCGAGGTGTCCAGTTTCTTCGGCGCCGGTGCGGTGCCGTCAAGTACGAATGTTGCTGTCAGATCGCCGAAGTCGGCGGCTCGCAACGCATTCGTTCCCAAAAGCATCAGCACGAAGGCGGTAGTCATGAATCGCTTCATCTTGGTCTTCCTTTTCGTTTGGATCGATCGGGGTGCTGGCGAATCGAACTCGGTTCGGTTCGCCTCATGGCAAACGGGCGCGGTGGCGTCATTCGCTACCGCCGCCCGAGGCACTGCCACCACCTGCAGCGCCTGCGGCCGGAGTTGTGGTCTGATTCTGCTGAACGATCGGTTCTACGAGACTTCGGCGTTTTGCGAATTCGTCGTAGTTCATCAGGAGGTCAACTAAAGCATCGACCTGC
>JBJOLO010000600.1:0-4363 GCA_046045565.1 Planctomycetota bacterium
GACTCCTGAGCCGGCAACCGATTGGCGAAGACCGCGAATAAAAATCCGATGGCCAGGATGGCAAACTTGAAGCGTCGAACCGCCGTGAACATCGCGCGAGCCCCTAGATCTAGCGGGTCAACTTCAGGTCGTAACGATCATGACCCCGGAGTTGTCATCGGCGACGTCGAAATCGTGAGCGCAGAGAATTCCCGAAGTGACGATCGGTAAAACTAGGTAAGATTTGCGGGGCGAGTCTCGTTGCTGACCCTGAAACGATTCCACTATAGTGGGAATGAATTTGATATGGGAACTAACGCGAGGATCGAGGGCATGCGAAATCCCCTGCTCAACCGTCGACAGGCACTGGCCACGACAGCAGTGGGGTTTGGTCAACTTGCCATGCTTGGGATGCTAGCGGATGAATCCCGATCGTCTGCTTCCGGTAACGAACCGGTTGCCAGAGATCCGCTCGCACCTCGCCTGCCCCATCTTGTTGCACGGGCAAAACGGATCATTTTTCTGTTTATGAGCGGCGGTCCGTCGCAAGTCGATACGTTTGATCCCAAGCCGCTTTTGACGCGAGACGACGGGAAACCGTTTCCGTTTGCCAAGCCGCGAGTGCAATTCAACTCCACGGGCAATCTCCTGAAATCGCCTTGGTCATTCCGGCAGTATGGCGAGAGCGGAATCTGGGTGAGCGATTTATTTCCGCACACGGCGCGGCATGTCGACGACCTATGCATGATTCACTCCGTGTATGGCACCAACCCGGCTCACGGTGGCGCGGTGATGAAACTACACACTGGCAGCGACAATCAGGTTCGGCCGAGTATCGGGTCGTGGGTCAGCTACGGACTCGGAACCGAGAACCAGAATCTGCCGGCATTCATCACGATCTGTCCCACGCTGGCCTTCGGCGGCATCAACAATTGGAGCGCCGCATTTTTACCCGCGGTTTATCAAGGGACCGCGTTGGGAAATGCGAGCCTCCCGTCCGACCAGGCGAATGTGCGATATATCCAGAACGCCAAACTGCCAAGCGAAGTCCAGCGAATGCAATTGCGCCGCTGGGGGGAACTCAATCGCACCCATCAATCGCGTTCCGGGCCTGACGACGCACTGGAAGGTCGCATTCGCTCCTTTGAGTTGGCGTTTCGCATGCAATCCGAACTGCCTCATGTTGCCGACCTGTCTCAAGAAACAGCCGCCACCCGCCGCCTGTATGGACTCGACAATCCAACCACCGCCAACTTTGGACGCATGTGCTTGATGGCTCGCCGCTTCGCTGAAGCCGGCGTCCGCTTCATTCAGGTCACACACAATGATGACAAGGTGCAGTGGGACCAGCATTCCGACCTGAAGAACGGACACGAGAAGAATGCGAAGGAAGTCGATTTGCCGATTGCCGGATTGCTAACCGATCTCAAAGCCCGAGGTCTACTCGAGGATACGCTCATTTGGTGGGGCAGCGAATTCGGCCGCACACCAACGGTAGAAGGCAGCACCGACATGCCCAACGGTCGTGATCACAACCCGGAAGGATTCACGATGTGGCTGGCAGGTGGCGGCACGCGCGGTGGCTTACGCTACGGCAGCACCGATGACTACGGTTACTATGCCGCTGAGAACAAAGTGCACATCCACGATTTGCATGCCACCATGCTGCACCTGCTGGGACTGAACCATGAGCAGCTAACTTTCCGCCACGCAGGACGTGATTTTCGTCTAACCGACGTCAGCGGCACGGTCGTACGCGATCTCTTCGCGTAGCGCAGCCCACTCGCCGTTTGAAAGCTGCCGTGTCCGCGCCCACGCGATTTCCGCCCGCGGCCCGTAATATCGACGCTGACCAGCGCCCTTCCCTGGATGTGCTGAACAGGCTGCCTGGCGTCGCGTTCGCCGAATTTGCGGGTCCGCCTGCGTGATCCCATCATGCCAACCGCTCCAACCACCCGCCCGCCTCTCCCCTGCCTGCCAACCCTTGCGACCCCAATACTTCCCGTCTCGCATGCTTGTGGCCCGCGAACAGACAGAACGCTATGAACGTATTTTTGCCGCTTTTTTGTTCACAATTCCTTGCAGAACGGCTTCTTTTAAGCGTCAAACAACACGCAAACATCAATTTTTCATGGACTTACGTCGCTTGGGTAGCCGAATGAACAAAATGGACGTTTTGAACGTTTTGGTGGTTGTATTTGAGCGGCCGTGACGGTATAACGCTGAGACTGAAGATCCGACGGGGTGAGAAGTGGATGGTTTGCAGGTTTCCAGATTGAATGCCGAGTCGGCGTTCGGCCTGCAGTGATCCCTCCCGCGAGTTACGAAGGGTTGGTTCCATGAGCGTTCGACGATTTGGATTTCTGGCATTGGCCACGGTGATCGGACTGAATTTAATGGCGAGCGACAGCTTTGCTCGCCGATCGTGCTCGTCGCGTCATGCGACACCCCACTGTGCCTACGTGGCCGACAAGGCTCCCGCCGCGAAGGAAGCGCCTGCGAAGGACATCGTGGACACGGCCGTCGCTGCTGGCAGCTTCAAGACGCTGGCTGCGGCACTGAAGGCCGGTGGTCTCATCGAGGCCCTCAAGTCGGAAGGCCCGTTCACGGTCTTTGCACCGACTGACGAAGCATTTGCCAAGTTGCCGGAAGGCACGGTCGCGGATCTGTTGAAGCCGGAGAACAAGGACAAGCTGGTCGCCATCCTCAAGTACCACGTGGTTGCCGGCAAAGTCACGGCTGCTGACGTTGTGAAGTTGAATGCAGCGAAGACGCTGAATGGCCAGGAAGTGAAAATCGACGCTAAGTCAGGCGTGAAAGTGAACAATGCAACGGTCGTGAAGGCCGACATCATCACGAAGAACGGCGTGATCCACGTCATCGACACGGTTTTGCTGCCGAAATAGTTTCCCCCCAGGCTCTTGCTAAACCTGCCTGCCTTCCCTGAAGGCAGGCAGGTTTCTGAGCTTGATTCGGTTTGGCTCTTGCGCGAATAAGCTCGCGAAGTATGGGAAAGACAGGTACGGGTCCTATGGCATCGAAGGTGAAAAGAGTACACGTGACGACGGCCAGAGTTACAGCGAAGCGCGTTGGTTCCTTAGCTGCGGATAGAACGAATGCTCCGGCCGGGCAGCTTGAATCTTCGGCCCGAAGTCGCGTTGAGAACCTGCTCAAGTCCGAAATTGATTTCGTCGCTGATCCCCTGTTTTACACCGCCGGTATTGAGGGCGAGATGCTGAACCCGCCGGAACTCCGCGGGTTTGACTCGAAGCCGTCGGGCTCCTTCTCGGGAGCTAAGGATTTGCCTGTCCACATGATTCGCCTGTGCGAAACCCCGCTTTTGACTGCAAGTGAGGAGCGGGCTCTGTTTCGCAAATTCAACTACATGAAGTATCGGGCAAACGCCATTCGCGCGACACTCAACCCGCGACGAGTGGATCTGAAGAAGCTCAAGGAAGCGGAGCAGTGGCTGCAGTCTGCCAATTGCGTGCGCGATCAGATTATACGAGCGAACGTACGACTGGCTGTTTCCGTGGTGAAGAAGTTCGCGTCGCCGCAATGTTCTTTCGATGAGATCCTGAGCGACGGCATCCTCACGATGATGAAGGCGGTGGAGAAGTTCGATTACCGATTTGGTTTCCGGTTCAGCACCTACGCGTTTCGATCGATCGCCCGCACAGCCTACCGATCGGTCAGCGATCGCAATCGGCATCGGAAGATGGAACCGGATGGTACCGAGTTGCTGCTTGGTATTCAGGACTCCCGCCCCTCCCATCACCGCCCAGAGCGTGATTGGGAGTCAATGCAATCTCAACTGCTCGGCCTGCTCTCGCAGCTTGATGAGCGTGAACAGTGGATCTTGCATTGCCGGTTTGGTTTAGGAGACCAGCCCGAGGCGAGGCCCTTTCAATCCATTGCTGATGAACTTGGCCTGTCCAAGGAGCGCGTTCGGCAATTGGAAAAGAGGGCCATCGACAAACTTCGCGAGATGGCGAGTCGAGAGTCGCTTGAAGATTGGATGGAACCCAGTTCTGCATGAGCGTCCGCGATTACTCATTCGAATCCCAGGCCAGGCTCCACCGATGATCATTCAAAAAGAGTATAAGTTTTACGCGGCGCATCGGAACGAAGAGATCGAAGGCAAATGCCGTAACATACACGGGCATCGCTACGGTGTCCGTTGCTTTTTCGAAGTGGAGCGAACGGGCTCCTACACGACGCTATTTTCGGACTTTGATGCTCGGGTCGAGCCTTTCCTGCGGGAGGAGTACGACCACGGCATGCTGCTGAATGTCCACGATCCCCTCTACGAAACGCTCTGCGAACACCAGGCGAGAACGGGGGAAACATTTAAGCTCAAACTTTTCGACCAGCCCACGAGCGT
>JBJOLO010000622.1:0-8176 GCA_046045565.1 Planctomycetota bacterium
CTTCTCCGCGCATCAGGCACGCGCCTGCGCGATCTCCCTGCCGCCCGACTTCACCCCGACACGCGTTTCCGCAGGCCGCGCCGACATCGCCGTCGAGAACCTGCTCATCCATGGCGAACAGTGCTCGCCCGCCGATCAGCGGGCTGTCTCGCATTATGTCTTTTGGACCTTGGCCGACTTCTGTCGCGAATACGCCCTGCCATTCGACTTGATGATCGGTGTCAATCGAGGCGTCTATGCCGATGGGGTCCATCAAGGTCGAGACCTTTACGATAGCCGCGTCTCCTTGATCCAGTATCGCGAACTGTTCAACGCGTTCCCGCAAGTAACATTTCCCGTTAGCGTCCTGGCCAGCGTCACCAGCCAGGAACTGGCCAGCTATGCCTGGATCTTCCCCAATGTCGTCACGAACGGCCATTGGTGGTACTCGAACACACCGACCTACATCGAACACGACTTGGCAGGCCGCTTGGAGGCAGTACCCCAAACCAAACAAATCGGCTACTACAGCGACATGTACAAGCTCGAGTTCGCTCTGCCGAAGTTCAACATGTACCGCCGCGTCCTGGCAAAAGTCCTTGCCGAACGGTACGTGGTCGATCGGGGATGGTCGGAGGAGCGGGCTGTCGAGCTGGGAACCACCATCCTGAAAGGCAACACCGAGCGTCTCTTCGGTCTCGCCCCCGCTGCGTCCTAGGTGCGGGCCGCCTCGCCCCATCATGCCGGTCTTTGCCTCCCGAGCTCCTGCCCGCGTCAACCTCTCCCCAGTTCGTCTCTCCCCGGTGCCCCGCCCCTTGTCCCCCGTGGGCGAGCCGCCTTCGCGGCCTCTCCGTTCGACCTGCAATGGCTTGCGGTTCCGCGGTCGCAAAAAAATCGGGCCGCGAAAAATTTTCGTGCCGGCAGCGTCCTATCCCTAGGCCGCCTTGCGGAGTTTGCCTTTTCGCCCCGCAGCCGTGCCATGAGCGTCGGTGGAAAAACACAATCTGCGGAGCGATGACAATCTACGCAAACAAGATAAAGTGCGCAGCGGCGATCAACTTCAGGACAAACCTGCCGAACACGCTTGCCGTCTGCCAAGCGGCCAACGTCCGGCGCAAGTATTTCCCGAAAATCTTTTCTCGAAAAACACCCAGATCCATGTCACGAGCAATGAACCTGAAAAACAGCAGGAATCCTGCAACAAATCGAGCCTGGAAAACTTTTCGAACAACGCGCGAACTCTCCGGCCGATCCCGTGTCTGATGCTCATGTGCCAGCGTCTGACGCGAGAGGACCGATCGGCGGGAGGGCGAGTTCCCAAGTGTCGCCGGACACCGGAACGGATGGTTTGTTGCTATGAGTTCCCGAAGTGGAGTACCTCGAGCTGAAATCCTTGAGCGAATGGCGTCTGGGTGTAAAATACGGGGCCGCTAACGTCATCCTTATGCGAGTACAGAAGCTCAGCGCATCGAACGTACTGGTGGCAAGCGATGACGGTAGTTGGAAGGACGATTCGGAAGGACGAGTCGTCAGAACGGTATTGCTCCTGTTTTGGGTTCTCTCTAACTGCACGGGACGCTTAGGGGAGGCAACAATGCAACGCATCAAGACTTTGACCGCGGAAGTCACGGTGTTCGTCGATCGTACCGATCGGTGGAGTTCCACAGTCGTTGATGGCGTCTGCCGCCTTTGCCTGCGCGCTCCCGGTTTCTTGGTAAGGCTAGCGCCGCATGTCGGGACTGGGCGAACACTCCGGTCGCGCGTGCTGCAGTTGCTCGCCTGCAATCGCGAGTCGGAACGCCCGTGGCGAGCTGAGCGCCGCTGGCAGCCGGACCGCATTCTTTGTTGTCGGCCGTGTAAGGCCCGGATGGCCTGCTGACGATCGCCGCAAACGTTCGTCGGAATGACACCAGCCGGTTGCCAACAGCCGGCCGGTTCGTGTTGGCCTGTGCCTGCAGCGGCACGCGTATGTTCGACCCTAAGCCCGTCCGAGAAACGAGAGAGAGTAAGCCATGGTTAATTGCGTTCGTACCTGTCGAGAATCCCGCACCATCAAACCGCGTCTCACGGACCTCGTGCAAAAGGCGAAAGAGGGCGACCGCGCCGCCTTCGAGGAGATTGTCCGTCGTTTCGAGCCGCAAGTGTTCGCCTTCTGCTTCAAGCGTTTGCGCAACTACCATACCGCGCGAGACCTCTGCCAGGATGTCTTCTTGCGCGCGTATGTGAAGCTTCAGCAGCTAACCTGTCCCGATGCCTTCGCCGGCTGGCTCTGGTCGATCGCCGGCCGACTGGTGATCAATCAGGCTGTGCGAGGTGCCCGCATTACGCTGGCCGATCCCGAGGTCCTCGAGAATCGGCTGGCCAACACGATCGGTCCGGAAGAAGCGGCCATCGCGTCCGAGCAGCGCATGCTGCTGACCGTTGCGCTCGCGCAACTGAGCCAAATGGACCAGGAAGTATTGATCGGATTCCATGTGCACGGCAAATCGATCAAAGAGATGAGCGACGAATTGCGCGCCCCGTGTGGAACGATCAAGCGTCGGCTTTTCGTCGGTCGTCGACGTCTGGCCGCGAAACTCGATCCGGGCCACTGCATTTAAGAAGCGCGTTCAGGCTCCCAGACGATTCGCGATCAAGCGGCAGGACAAGCACTCGATCGCGAATCTTCCGCCGTCCTTGAATCAGTCGTACTGCAGCAAACTGAAAACAGGGCGAGGTGCCAGGCGCCGAGCGCCCTGCAGACCGCGCAGCTCGATGGCAAACACACAGCTCACCACTTCGACGCCCATTTGTTCCACCAGGGCACAACACGCTCCCACCGTCCCGCCCGTCGCCAGCAAATCATCGACCACAAGCACACGCTGACCGGCTTGAACGCCGTCGGTATGAATTTCGAGTGTATCGCTGCCGTACTCGAGCTCGTAATGAAAGGCGTGGGTATCAAACGGCAACTTTCCCGGCTTTCGAATCGGTACGAATCCCGCGTTCAATTCGATTGCCATCGGCGCCGCGAAAATGAATCCACGCGCCTCGGCGGCAACCAAGGCATCCACTTTCGTTTTCCGAAACGGCTCACAGAGTCGCTGGATCGCCTCTCGAAAGGCCCCGGTATCAGCCAGCAGCGGCGTGATGTCGCGAAATTGGATTCCGGGCTTCGGAAAATCGTCGATCCGTCGAATGTACGAATAGAAATCCAGGCTCATTTCTCTTCTCCTGAGTTCAGCAAGCTCTTCGCAACCAGCGAAACCATTTTTCAACGCCGCACAGGCGGGCCGACTGGCGTCCGTCCCTATTTCGGCCCCATCCGAATCGCACCGTCCAAACGAATGGTGGTGCCATTGAGCATCGGGTTCTCGACAATATGCTGCGCGAGCGCTGCATACTCGTCGGGATCGCCGAATCGAGGCGGGAATGGAATCTGCTCGACAAGGGAGTTCCGTACCGCATCCGGAGCCGCCTGCATCATCGGGGTTTCAAACACGCCCGGCGCAATCGACACGATGCGGATCCCCGACCGTCCCAGTTCGCGCGCCAGCGGCAGAGTCATCGACGCCACAGCGCCCTTGGACGCCGAGTACGCTGCCTGGCCGATTTGGCCGTCGAAAGCAGCAACCGATGCCGTGGTCACCATCACGCCCCGCTCGCCCTCCGCGTTGGCTGGCTCCGTAGCCAGAGCCGCAGCAACCATCCGTAGCACGTTGAATGTACCGACCACATTCACGTGGATCACGCGCGCGAAAGCGTCCAGCGGCATCGGACCTTCCTTGCCAACCATCCTCGCAGCATGCAGAATCCCGGCGCAATGGATCACGCCATGCAGTCGCCCCCATTTCGAGCGAGCCTCCGCCAAAGCATTCGCAACGTCGGATTCCGACGTGACGTCGCCGTGCACAAAAAAGGCGCGCTCACCAAGCTCATCTGCCAAAGCCTTGCCGGGTAGCGCATTGCGATCCATCAATACGACGCGGGCACCATGACGCACAAAGCGTCGAGCGCACCCGGCCCCGAGTCCCGAACTGCCTCCGGTCACCAAAAAAACACTGCCCGTCACCTGCATGTACTTCGCCTCCGTTCCTTGTGCCAATCCCACCGATCTCCCTGCGAGCGTTGACGATCATCCCGGCGCTCATCCCATCGCTCATCCCGGCACTGGCGCCGGACGATGATCCCTAGGGAGCTGGCGGTTCTGTGCTCATGAGATACGCGAACAAATTCAGCCGCTCCGCATCGCTGAGGTCTTTCAACAGCCCCTCGGGCATCAACGATTGCGATGTGGCTTGCGTTTGCTCAATCTCCTGCCGGTCCAGCAGCACCTGTTCCGTCGCGGTTTGGACACGCAAAACCTTCTCGCCTTGCTCCACAATCACTCCGTTCACGACTCGACCATCATTGATACGAAAAACCTGGGCACGGAAATCGGCGGCGACCACCGCGCTGGGGTCGACAATATTCTCAAGCAAATAATCCAGGTTGCGGCGATTGGATCCCGTCAGATCCGGCCCCACCTGCTTCCCCTGACCATACAGCACGTGACAATTCGAGCAGCTCTTTTGAAAAAGGGCTCGACCGGCTCGCGGATCCGCCTGCTTGATCCGATCTGCCGTGGCGAGATCTTTCAGCATCTGGATCTGATCGCGGCGTGCTCCCTCGGAACTGCGAACCTCCCCCCACACTTCCGTCAACGATTTCGTCAGCGGTACCTTGTCGAACGACAGAATCTGCCGGGCGTGAAACGCCGAGATATCACTGCGACGCACGCGTCCTTCTCGCACCGCCTGGAGCAACACCTCGGCATAGTTCGGACGCGCGACGAGCGTATCGACTGCGGCCAGCCGTCCGTCCTGGTCCAACGCGCCGTACTGCCCCAGCACGGCAGCGGGAATTTCCGGCCGGTCGAAAGAGGCCAAGCCGCGTATCACTTCATTGGTCAGCACACGATCGGCGATAAGCTTCAACAACAAGGGCACCGACTCCTCGTCACGAGCCAGCACGAGACTTCGCAGGGCGAGCTGTCGCGTCTGGGAATCTACCGCCGTGTTCGCGACCATCTCGCGTATTTGCTCGATCGCCCGGCCATCGCCAAACACCACGGAAAGCTCGCGAAGTCGCTCCGCCACCTGCGGCTCGGCCGACGCTTCAACGCGCCGCACCATCGCCTCCCAACCGGGTGGCGGTGCCACTTTCCGCAAGCCCACCAGCGCATCGCGCAGGCCCGTCAGGCTCTCGCGCTGCAACGCGACACCCCACCCCGGAAGACGCTCCACGATTTGGGCCAGCGTTTCCCTGTTCGCATCCCAGTCACTCGCCAGTCGTCGGGCGATGAATTTCTGAAGCACCGGAATCTTCGCCGACTCCAACATCGCCACTGCCCGACGCGAACCTGCCGGCAATCGTGACTCCGCCGCAATCACCGGCTCCAAGCCGTACCACACCATACTCGGAAACGCCAAATCGTCGTGTAACGAGTCGCGTGTGATCAAGGCATTTGCCAACGGGCCGCGATCCTTTACATCGAGTTTTTGCAGCGCGGAGGCCAAGTGCAGCAACACCAGCGGCGACTGCTCACGAGTCGCAAGCGTCGCAAGTTGCTGCGCGAGTGGTGGATCGATTGAGGGCGAAACACTTTTATCACAGAGCAGTCGCACGGCCCAGGCCCGAACCGATTCCTGCCGATCTGCCAGTCGCTCAAGCCACCATGACTGCTCGCATCCGATGGCGTGCAGTGCCCACAGGGCACGCAAGCGATGCACATCGACGGACGCTTCTTCGAACACGCGCAACAGCGTGCGGCGCGCTGCCGAGAGATCTTCCCCTCGCACGGCACGTTCCTGCAAAAGCCGCCTCGCCTGCCGCGGATACCAGACGTCGGCATGCGTGACCAATCCTGCCAATGCATCCGTGGACATTTTCGAAAGATCGGATTCCAGTCGCCGCTTCGGCTCGCCATACACGACTTTGAAAATGCGACCCGAAGTGCGGTGAATTCCGTCGTTGTCGTGACACTCGCCGATGTCCGACCAGTCGGCGATGTAAACACCACCGTCCGGACCACTGATCAAGTCGATTCCCCGGAACCAAATGTCATCCGAATAAACCATGTCGGACCCGTGACGGGCAACATAGCCAGCTCCGTGCCGTTCCAGATGATCGCGATTCAAGCGCCGTCCGTGATAATTCACCGTGAATACGTCGCCGCGATACTCGGCCGGCCAGTTGTCGCCCTGGTAAATCATCAAACCACTGTGCGCATGGCCGCCCCCGGCTTGGCTCGTCGTGTCGGTTACGCCTTTCCGAATGTCGCTCCAGGCTTCACGCGTGTCCCAATGAAAATGGTCGGCCGTCTGTTCAATCAGTTGATACAGATGCGGATGAAAATCGACTCCGTACATCCGGCGATAATGAGCACCGGGAACAACGTGCCACAAATGGCCAATGACCGTGTTGATAAAAAACATTTCGCCGTACTGGTCGTAGTCAAAACCCCACGAGTTTGTCCCGCCGTGAACGACCGTCTCAAACGCGGATTTCACTGGATGATATCGCCAGATTCCGCAATTGATTTTCGTTCGCTGTGAAGGTCCATCCCCGGGCTTGCCCACCAACGAAGTCGCCAGAATCCCGTGGCGACCGTACAGCCAACCGTCCGGCCCCCACTTGAGTCCATTCACAACGTTGTGCCGCACCGAGCCGTCGTTCCAACCATCGAGCACGACTTCCGCCGGCCCATCCGCTCGATCATCGCCGTCCCGGTCGGGGATGAACAGCAGGTTCGGCGGACACAGGGCCCACACGCCACCGAAGCCGACTTCGACACTGGTGAGCCTTACCCCCTGATCCCAAAAGACGGTCCGCTTATCCATCTGGCCGTCGTGATTCGTATCCTCAAGAATGACGATGCGATCACGCTGCCGCAGGTCGAAATTCGTGGCCGACTCGGCGTAGGTGTAGTTCTCCGCAACCCACAACCGTCCGCGGGAATCCGTCGTCAACGAGATCGGTTGCTGTACATCGGGTTCGCCGGCGAACAACGACACCTGAAAACCGGCAGGCACCTTGATCTTCTGCAAAGCTTCCTTTGCCGTGAGCAACGTTTCGCTGCCGGCCTGCGTATTCCGCGGCGCTGGAAACTCGTCACCATGAACCGAAAGCACGAAAGCGGGCAGCACAACCATCGGCAACGCAACCATTACCAGCAACGTAAAGTGCGCCGTCAGCATCCCCGCCAGCCACCCCATTCTCTTTAACATCATCAGCCCCCGATCGCGGATTGTTACTCGTTCCACCATGCCGCGCCACTCGATTCACGTCTTCGTGACGCGGACGGGATATTGAACCGCAAATCTTAAGCGTTTTGCACCCGACATTGCTAGCACTCCTTTTTCCCGTGGACACCATGCCGGTGATTCGGCTATCCTCCTCGATCTGTTACGTACCGGAAGTACGGGAAAAGGGAGTTTCCAATGCGGCACTCGAACGGGCAACCATGTCCTCCACGACCTCTTCCACCCAGTGGAGTCACCATGCGACTCTGCCCGCGTGTGATCCTGGCGTGCGCCCTCAGCGTCGTGCTTGGCAGCCCACTCTGTGCCGAGGACTTTCGAATCGAAACAGAGGTATACGCCCGCAGCAAGGGCGAGGCCGATGTCCGTTACCTCACGATTTTCACTTCCGATGCCACCTACGACTTCCGCCTAACCGAGCCGCAAGAAACGGTCATTTACGAACCGGGCCTTCATCGGATCACCCTGCTTTCACCCTCGCGGAAACTCCGAACCGGAATCCAGCAATCGGATCTCATCGAATTCACCGCTGCACTGAAGGCGAAAGTCTCGGAGTCGCGGCCGCTGTTTTATTTCGCCTGCAATCCGCAATTCAAAGTCGAGACCGACGATTCGGCGCAAACGGTTTCGCTTTCCAGCCCGCTTCTTAGCTACCGAATCCAGGCCGAATCGCCCAAGGCTTCGTACACCGATGCAGTCAATCGTTACCAGGAGTTTGCCGACTGGTCAGCCCGCTTGAGTGCCATGCGAGCGGGCGCTTTGCACCTTCCGCCGTTCGCGCGGATCGAGGCCAATCAGATTGTGGCCCGCAAAGGCTGGATCCCCTCCGAAGTCGAACGGACCGTGACCGTCGGATCCAAGAAACAAGAATCCCGAACCAAGCACGTCGTCAACTGGATCGTCTCGGATCAAGACCA
>JBJOLO010000661.1:0-3995 GCA_046045565.1 Planctomycetota bacterium
GAAGACAACGAATCCAAGCTGTACTGGGGCTGGGCTTTCGCTTGGGATCGTCGCGAAGCGTCGCTGAAAGCCGGCGCCGCAACGTTGAGTTTGCTGTCGACGCAGAAATGCGCACAGCCCAGACAGATCGATTCGATCGTCCTCACCACCGACGAAAGCTTTCGTCCTCGCATCAAGGATCGGCCCAGGCATCCCACTCGACAACGACTCGATTCCTATCGCCATAACCCGCTGAGCGATCTTACTCCACTTTCCAAAGCGGCGGAGTTGAACAAGCAGGCTCCCACGGCCCTGCCGCCTTCGTGGAATGTGCGTACGTTCCAGAACAAGGGATTTCGCTACCTGTGGAATTCCGCCGAGGAAGGACCGAATGCCGATTGGTTGCTGAGCGATGAGCCCAATCGGCTTCTATTCCCGTACGGACTTCGCGATGAAGATGCGGTGAAAGAACTCAAACAGAAATACGGCGGCCGCACGGACGTGCCGATTTACTCGGACCCGCGCGTGGTGCCGACCTTCCACGGTGTCGGCGCAGGCATATTTGCAACCGATCCCAAGACGGGTGAAGTGAACCCGGCAGGAAAACGGTTTGCCCAGTGGTTGGATAAGAATCCGGATCGCATGTGGGCGATGATGATGAACTATCATCCCGGAAAGCCGATCGGCGATGCGGGCCAACAGCTATTCGCCAAATACCGCGATCGCTATCTCGGATCCATCAGCGGGGAAAGTATCGGATATTTCTACCCTAAGCCCGAGGAAATGCGGGCCGTTACTGCGCAAGCGACCACGCGACGACAGTTGGTCGAAGCGTTCACGCCGCTGACTCAAACCGGCAATCGGGAAAAGTATCGAGCCGTTTACGGTAAGGATCTTGATGCGAATCCGTACGCGGATGTCATCTCCTGCTTGTCGGTCGGCAACATTGCATGGGCTCCGATCCTGTCTCAATGGGGCTGCCGGACGATCGGCTACGAATCGTCCGCTGCGACATCTTCGGTACTGAACATGCGATGGGCATTCATGCGAGGTCTTGCGCGGCAAGGGGAACAACTGACCGCCACGTATCGATCGTGCAATTTCGGCGATGCCTCGACCATCTTCAGCAATAGCGGCAGTTATCATTCTCCGCAGGCGATTCTCGACAACTATTACTCGGTTTATTCCGGCGCGGGAATGACTTGGTACAAGTTCGACATTTGGTATCAGTACATGGCCGGGGCGTCGATGTTCTATCACGAACAGGGGTTTGATGAGTTCTGGCAGCCCGGGGGAACGGCGGCAGCCGGCAAGCAAGAGTTGCAATTGTCGCCGAAAGGCAAGTTGGTCGATCGTTTCCTGCGAACCACGGCGCCCGCAGCGGGATTTGATCGAGGTAGCCCCTACACACCGGTGGCGTTCCTGGTCGATTACGCACACGGTTGGGAACCCGCACCATTCTGGCCCAATTCGTTTAAGAACTGGCATGGTCATGAAGAGCGTTTCCTGTTCGGTGATCACGAAAAGATGCTCGAAGAGTGGTTCTGGGCCGCTTACCATCCGATCGCCTCGGAGAGTGAGAAGCCGATGAATGCCACGAACGAAGTCTACCTGCCCGGGATTTTCGGCGACGTTTTCGATGTGATCGTCGCCACCCCTCAGGTCGACCGCTGGAAGACGATTGACACGTATCCCGTCGTCATCGCCAATGGCGACATCGAACTCACTGCGGCCGAGGGAACAAAGCTCGATGCCTATGTTCAGCAAGGTGGCACGCTACTCGTCACGGACAGCCAACTGACCGGTCCCGGCGTTGCAGCATTGAAACTTCCGGCGACGGGCGAGCCCGCCGTGGCGCAGAACTATCGATGGCTCGAAAATGCGGATGTCGTTCCTTCGCAACGATTCCGATACCGGCCGATTGCACCGGGGCAGGCCGAATGGAAGCCGCTCGCGCAGACGGAGGACGGGAAAGTGTTTTGTGCCGCTGCCGATCGTGGCAAAGGCCGCATCCTGTTCCTGTCGGTGCCTCGCGGACTGGGGATCGATCGGCGAGCTACGCCCGTCGTTCCACAACTTATCGCCCATCTTACACGCGGCTTAATGCCGATCGAAGTTGACGGCGATGTGCAGTGGCTCGTCAATCGTAATGCCAATGGATGGATGGTCACCTTGCTCAATCCGGCCGGACAAGACAAGCCGCAACAAGGGATTACCCCGACCGATTACCGGGAAAATCGCCGCGTGACGATTCGATCGCGCGTTCCGGTCTCCTCTGCGGTTGACCGATTACAACCGACCGATCGCATGACCATCAGTCCTGTTGAAAACGGCATCGTGAATGTGACTTGCGAAGTGCTTGCCGGTGGCGTGAGGATTGTAGAAATCAAGTAATCACATGTGACTGGCATGTGGGTGCATGACGTGGCGAGTCCAACTTCCTGCACCCATCGCGGCGCGATCCTGGAAGAGGTTGATTTTCGAGAGGTACCGGAAGGCAACTAGGGCGTGCGGAAGCGGAACTCGCCGGACTTCACGGACCAATCGAGTCCAAAGAACCCGACGGCGCGTAATCCTTCGGCTCCGCGCTGGAGCATCTCTTCGCCAACGACCAGGCAATCGGGAAAGCCTGTGCCCGATACGAAGTACGACATGCGATCGAGGAGCCGCTGCCCGGCAGGGCCGCTACCCGAGACGACACCAACCAACGACCGTTCGCTATCTTTACGTGGTCGCACAAACAGCGCTGCCAGGTTTTCGCCAATCATGTCTTGATTGTCGACCCGTACTGCTCCGCGACGAACTTGAACCGGACTGTCGCTCAGCAACATCGCCCACGCACTGTTGGTGTCAGCGTTGCCGTAGAGGATTACATTGCGATCGCGATGCTGATCGGCCTCGGCACTCATCATTTCCTTCAATCGAGCATCCGAAACGATCTCGATGGAACCATTGCCTTGATACCAGAATCGTTCGGCATCGAATCGAGCTTTTGCAAGCGCCCAGTCGTTTTCGGTGGCGGTGCCCGCAGTGCCGTAGACGAAAATCATGCGATTGTTGAACGCCTCCTTGAACGGTCCGTAACGATGGGCCCCTTTCGATGCCGGTGATGGTCGAGTGATCGTTTTCCAGTTCTCCCCATCGCGCTCGAGCCAAAGTTGTCGCGATCGCTCGTTTTCAATCGCTTCCGGCCAGGGCAGGTTTTCCAATTTCTTGTCGTCGATTTCAACCTGAATGGGAGTGCCGACCGTCAGGTGATCGAGATCGAGCGCGAGCCTCGCGACATTGGTGGTTTTGCCGCGGAACTGATTCATCTGGGGATCGCAAGTCAGATCGATCGTACTGGGTTGAAGCGCTTGTTGCTGCGCGTCGACCACGGCCCAATGAGATCGTGACGAAATACCGGGACTGACGGTGGTGAATTGCACGTGACGAATATCCTGCCGATTCGGGATCGTATGCTGCAGGAAGTATTCCGTCATCGGTTGCCAATCGACGCACGCGTTGCCCCACCAGTGGCCTGCACCGGGTTGTTCGCGGTAGACGAAGTCCGGATGGAACTCGGCGAGTCGTTGACGCATGGTGCGGGCTTGCGTGACCGGCACGTTATCGTCTTGATCCCCGTGCAGAACGTAGACGCCATGCTGTGCGTAATTCGAGGCGAGCAGCAGGGTGTCGCTCGGTGCGGCGGCGCGAGAAAGCAGTTCCAGCATCGGATCGGGATTCTCGGGTCGTCGTGCTCCCGCATAGGAGAACATGCTAATCCAGCCGGCACTGGGACCGATGGCGGCGAACCGCGTTGGATAATTCGCGCCGATGTACCAGGTGCCGTGCCCGCCCATCGAATGCCCGGTCAAATACGTTCGTCGGGGATCGGTCTGAAATTCCTCTTCGACCAACTGCAACACTTCCATCGCATCCATCCGGCCCCAATCCTCCCAGTCAAACCCGAATGGACGGCGGTTCGTCGGGGCAACCGTGATGAGGTTCGATTTCGGCGTGAAGCAGGCCGCCTG
>JBJOLO010000685.1:0-10948 GCA_046045565.1 Planctomycetota bacterium
TGTCGGGCAGGGGAGTCGCCAAGCATGCCGAGGGCGGCACGCAAATATACGTCACTGGTTTTCGATTTAATCGCGAAGCTTCACGTTCCCGCGAGGCCTCTACTTACCCGCAAGGCTCCACGGGCAGCGTCAGGACAATTTCCGCACCAGGACACTCGTCGTTCGGCTCGATGTCTCCTACACCTAACATACCTCCGTGCGCATCGACAATTCGTGCTGCAATCGCCATGCCGAGCCCGGTGCCTTGTACCTTGGTCGTGAAGAAAGGCTCGAATATCCGCTTACGTTGCTCAGAACTCATCCCAACGCCATTGTCCTTGACGGTCACTCGAATCGCCGGGCGATCGCGCAACCGTGCGTTTTCGCACGTGACATTTATGACCACCGGGTCCTTACAGGCGGCCAGGGCGTTCTCCAGGATATTCCGAAAAACCTGCACCAGCCGAAATCGGTCGATGCGACAGACGGGGACGTCGTCGATGCCATGTTCGACCAAACTCACCGAACGACCGCGTCGCTGGTTCTGCAACAAATCCCAGGCTTCGTGCCAGATTTCGGAAATGTGGCAGGTGCTTCGGTCGAGTTCAAACGGAGCGACGTAGCTTCGCAATTCCTCGAACAAGCGGTGAAGATGATCCTGAGCTTTCTGGATTCGCTGCACCAAGTCGAGAGCCTCATGGCGATCAGCGACTTCCAGCTCCAACAATTCCAGGCAAGCCTGACTGCGTTGCAACGCATTTCGACTTTCGTGCGCCAAACCCGCAACCATTTCTCCCACGGCCGCGAGCCGTTCGGCCAGTTTCGCGCGATGCTGCGCCTCTTTGAGGGCAGCCAGACGGTTCAGCGATTTTTTCAGCAAGTCGGGATTCACCGGCTTCAGCAAGTAGTCGTCTGCTCCTTCTCGTAGCGCGGTGATCACGCCGGCCAAGTCGGTGTAGCCGGTAACCACGACGACCGAGGCGTTCGGCGCCAGGCGTTTCAGATCGGGCAGTGCGTCCTCGGCGTTCCCGTCGGGAAGCTTGCGATCGAGCACAATCATTTCGATCGTTTCGAGGCTCGGCCGCGACAGCGCTTCGCGGATCGACGAGGCCGTCTCGATCCTGTAGCCTTCCAGCGACAAGATGTCCTCGAGGTTCGCTCGCGTATCGGCGTCGTCCTCCAGGATCAAAATATTCTTCGGACTCGTCGTCAACTTGATCATGTATTGGGTTCCGTAGCGTCGTACTTGGTTGGGCTAGCCACGCGCGTGGCGGAAGGCTTATCGACCCTCGGGAGACAAACGGTAAACGTAGTACCCGCACCGGGCTGGCTCTCGACGGCAATCCTGCCCTCGTGCGTCTCGATGATGGACCGGCAAATCGACAGTCCCAATCCGATGCCTCGTGTCTTCGTCGAGTAAAACGGGTCGAAGACGCGAAACAATTCTTCGGGGGCAATGCCGCACCCGGTGTCGGAGATACGCCATTCAATCTGGTCTCCGACGGCGGCAACCTGGATCGTCAGCGTCCCGCCATTCGGCATCGCATCGCAGGCGTTGCGTACCAGATTGCTGAACACGATCGCCAATTGCCTGCCGTCGCCGCGCATGGCCGGGAGCGTTTCAGGGCAATCGACTTGCAGCACCACCTGGCCCGAACATTCCTGCTCCGCCAGCACCTCACTTAACAACACGCCAGGCTTTACCGTCAGGAATTCAGGAAGCGGAAGTCTGGCGAAATCCGACAGGGCGGTGATCACGCGATCGGCGATCGTGGTCTGCCTTGCAATGCGTTCCAGGTGCTCGCCGCGCTTCGCAGCCGGAGCGTCGGGGGCCTGCTGCAAATAATAGGACGACGTGCGAATGACGTTCAGCGGATTGCGCAGTTCGTGCGCGATGCCGCCCGCCATTTTTCCCAGCGTCGCCAGCCGCTCGATTTGCTTTTCGCGAAACACATAGGCATCGTGATACGCATCCTCGATGATGGCGAGGTCCAAATCGAGCAGCCGATTCAATGACTTCGCCGTGGCCGCAAACTCCTCCAAACTGCCTTTCCATCGGCGATGAAGATGATCGAGCAACAGCCCGCGAACGCGGGAAAGGGCCACGTTGGTGAATACTTGGTCCAATCCGATTTCGGCGTGTCGGCGTCCCACTTGCCATCGCCGAATGATGTAGTCCTTATCGTAGTCGCCGATAAAGAGCTGCTCGATCCACGCCAACAAGGTCTTCTTCAATCGAGCGACCTGAGCAGGTCCGCCGGTAATCACACGATGCGTCTGGGGATGACGCGTTACCTCCTCGTAAAAATCATCGATGATGCCCGCCAAACTGTCAGACAGCAATGCGCGGACAGCGCACACCCTCACCGCGTCCGACTCGGTCCAGCCGACGTAACGCTGCAATTCCTGATAAAGCTCCACAACCGCCGACGCGTCCATCGTGTCCTGACTTCCATTCGCTGCGAAGATGACTCGCTGCTCGGGGAACGTTGCTAATCACGTTACCGGGACGTTGCCGTGACGACTCCCGATGTGACAACCGTTAGTGTCATCGAAAAGACCCGAAATGGGAATCGGAGTTTTTCAGGTGTGCGTATCAGCACATTTTTCGACTATCATATCGCCATGAACAAGGCTTTTGTTCGCGAACCTGATTCGTCCGAAGAGCGATGCCCGGCCTGCGGCGCGATCGGCCAGCCGGTGCAGCGACGGACCGTTGAACTTCATGCGAGACCGGAATCGGTCGGCCGGATCGCGTCGGTGGCGAATTTCTGCCCCACACCGCGCTGCGATGTCGTCTATTTCGACATGTTCGAGCGGACGATCCCGCAATCCGAGCTGCGGTCGCCGGTTTACCCCAAAGATCCGCAAGCCCCGATCTGTGCGTGTTTCGGGCTGACCGTGGCCGATATCGACCAGGATTTGGCAGAAGGCACCAATCAGCGCACGAAAGCGTGCGTGCTTCGAGCCCAATCCGCGGAGGCGAATTGCGAAGCGTGTGCGCCGAACGGACGGTCGTGTGTTGCGGCGGTGCAGGGGTACTTCCTTCAACGACGGGGGCTTTCGTGACCAAACCATTCCCCGCCATCCGGCTCAAAGGAAAGCTTCGCCCTTCCCAGGCGGATGTGGTCGAAATTGCTCGACAGAAACTTGCCGCAGGCAAGACGCAACTGCATATCGTCGCGCCGCCCGGATCGGGAAAAACGATCCTCGGACTTTTCCTGTGGGCTGAATGCGTCAAACGACCAACGCTCGTCCTATCCCCCAACTCGGCCATTCAATCCCAGTGGTCTGCCAAGGTAGAGCTTTTCGAATGCGACGCCGATCGACAGGGGCTCGTCAGCGTCGACCCGAAAGACCCGGCTTTGCTCACCAGCCTGACGTATCAGTCGGTCACCTTGCCGCGACGCGGCGATGAGGATCTGGATTCGCAGGCCCGCGAGTTGTGGATCGAGATCCTGATCAACGACGGGCAGGCTCAGACCCCCGAAGAAGCGCAGGTCTGGATCGACGACCTTGCCACTCATAACCCCCGATATCACGAACAACGATTGTCGGCGTATCGCAAGCAGGTCCGCGATCGAGCCGCGCGGGAAGGACAGTCACTCGACATGCTCCATGCGTCCTCGCTGGCCACTTGGGAGCGACTTCGCGAGCGCGGACTGGGGATGGTGGTCTTCGACGAATGTCATCACTTGGTGGAACATTGGGGACGGGTGATGGCCGGCGTGCACGAAATGCTAGGCCGTCCGATTGTGGTCGGCTTGACCGCCACACCGCCCGATCGCGACGGCAAACACCCCGAGGATCTGAGACGGTACGACGAGTTCTTTGGCGAAATCGATTACGAAGTTCCAGTCCCCGCCGTGGTGAAAGACGGCTTCCTCGCCCCCTACCAGGACCTCGTCTATTTCGTGCGACCGGCAGCCGATGAATTGCAATTCATTGCCCAGGCCGACGACGACCTGCATGCGCTCGTCGAAGAATTATGCCACTCAAGAGAACCGTCTGCCCCTGCGCCAGCGGCCGCTACGCCAACTATCCCTTCAACAGCGTCTTCTTCAGCAGTATCTTTTTCAACAGCGTCTTCTTCTCCTACCGAACAAGAGACCACGCCCGCATCGGACCTTGCCCCCGCGCATGATTCATCCGGCGCCGTGCCGGAGATTGCTTCCTCGGACACGGTCGCGGAAGGGATGCCGGGTTCACCCGACAACCGCGGCAAAGCGCTGCCCGCGCCGGTGCGAGGCGGCATGTCGTTGCTGGAGTGGCTCCGCGAAACCCTGCAGACCCGGCGACTGGCCACCGGCGTCGCCAAGGACTGGCCCTCGTTCGAGCGCAAGGATCCCGAGTTTGCTCAGGCGGCCCGCGTGCTACTCCTGACCCGCGACGAAAAACTGCCGGCGGAGATCCCCGCACCGATGCTGGTCTGCCCGCTCGAGCAGATCCCGGAACTCAGTTACCTCGTTCCGGTCCTCGATCGTTACCTCCGCCACTACCTTCGCCGTTCGCCCGACGGCGACGATCAGAGACTGGCGGAGCAGGCAATTCGCCGCTTACGAATGCTCGGCATGCAAATCACGGAGACCGGTTGCCGCGCGTGCGCGTCGCCGGTGGGTCGCGTCATGGCTTATTCGCGTAGCAAGCTCACCGCGCTGGCGCCGATCCTGCGCGCCGAAGTCGAAGCCCTGGGTAAGACC
This sequence comes from Planctomycetota bacterium, assembly GCA_046045565.1. Classification (GTDB taxonomy): domain Bacteria; phylum Planctomycetota; class Planctomycetia; order Pirellulales; family Pirellulaceae; genus VGZA01. Next base: position 4,680 of record JBJOLO010000685.1, read on the forward strand.
ATTCGCGCGGTGGTGATTGCGGACTTCGAAAAATCCGCGGCGATGACGGCCGAAGTCGGCGGGTTGCTCGATCCGGAGGCAGGTGGAGCCGTCGCTGCCTTCAAGGCACTGCTTGCTGATCCCGTCACCGACGGGCTCGATCCAATCCTCGTCACCGGCAGTTCCGTCCTGGTCGACGACGACTTGGCGGAAACGTTTGAGCCGGCTGCGCGCGAATGGCTCCGTCAGAGCGGTGCCGACGCGCAATTGGAAATGGGGGTCGTCGAGGGATTTCACATCATCAACGGTAGCGGACCCGATTGGTGTCCCCGCGTCTACGTTGCGATGATCACCGAACTTTTTCAACGCGGCTTGACCCGCTGCCTCGTCGGCACCCGCGGATTGCTCGGTGAAGGATGGGATGCCAACAAAGTCAATGTCCTGATCGACCTCACCACCGTTACCACCTCGATGACCGTCAACCAGCTTCGGGGCCGCTCCCTGCGTCTCGACAACGACGCCCCGCAAAAGCTCTCGGACAATTGGGACATTGTTTGTCTCGCCCCCGAATTCACCAAAGGACTCGACGACTACAAGCGGTTCCTGGCCAAGCACGAAAAGCTTTACGGGGTGACGGACGACGGTGCGATTGAAAAAGGCGTGGGCCACGTGCATGCGGCCTTTACGGAGTTGCGTCCCGAGGGCATTGAAGACAACGTCGACCGCCTGAACGAGGAGATGCTGCAACGGGTCGGGCAACGCGCGGCGATGCGGGAGCGATGGAAGATCGGCGAACCGTACCGCGGTCAACCGCAGCGCACCGTCGAGGCGCGCGTCATGGCCAACCGCGAGCGAAACCGGCGGGGCTTCCCGCCGTTCGCAAGGTCACGCAATCCTTGGACCGAGCATTCGTTGGCTCAAGCCATCGGCCAAGCGATCGCCGAAGCGCTATTCGAGGCGAAATTGCTGAAATCGCGGCCGCAACTCCACACCTCCGATCGCGCAGGCGGATACACGCGTCTGTTCCTGGAACACGCCGATCAGGACGACAACACCCTGTTTGCCACGTCGCTCCATGAAGCACTCGCCCCGCTCGATCAGCAGCCCCGCTATCTGATCCCTCGCGACATCGTCCGCGTCGAACCGACCTGGATCGGCCAACGCACCGGCAACCTGATCCCGTCCTGGCTCCGCCCTCGCTTACCCGACACACTCACGAAACTGCTCGAGAAACGCACGCGGGAGCGAGCGATGTGGCATGCGGTTCCCTCGTCGCTGGCTAAAAACAAAGATCTGGTCGATATCTACCAGAAGCACTGGAATCGCCACGTCAGCCCGGGCAAAGCCATCTACGGCCTCCGCGAAGAAGGCGATCGCATTTTGGCCACAGCGCGAGCCGAAGGGCTATCGCCGTCGGGCAGCGTCCATGAGAAGGACGTTTTCTTTTAGAGGCCGTTTCGCGAGGCCAAGCTTACAGTTCGCAGGTCTCGCCGAAGTGACCTTCGACTCCCAGCCGGATCTTCAGTTCTTCGAACTGATCGGCGTAGCGTTCTTTGGACGAGTGAACATGTTCGGCTTCGGTCACAAACTTGATGTCTTTGTTGCAATACACGCCCGATGAATGCAGGATCGATTCGAACTGCCGCAGCGGCTTGCCGTAGACGATCAATAGCTTGTGTTCGTCAAATTGCACCTCTTGCGGAATGGCCGGATTCAACACGGCAATCCCTGTGCACCCATCGTTCAGCAACAAATCCTCGTAATCGTAAAGCAGGCTCTTGAGCACCGGCATATCGATATGTTCGCGATACAAGTCGACGTGCCCCTTGCCATCGCGGAAGTGACTGGTCTCGAGCACCACATCGACTTCTTCGCCGAGCGGTTCGAGCAGTTCGATGAACAGATCAAACACGCGATCGGCCGACGCAGAGGCCATCAGCACGGGGACCCTGGCCTTCGTTTCCTCGTCGCGGTAGAAATCGTGGCGATACCCTTGCTCGGGCACCACTTTCAGATCGTAGGAGGGCCGCACCGCATCGGTCAGCAGGAAATCGCCGTACCGCTCGACGCTTAAATGCGCTTCCAATTGCTCTTCGCTCACGTTTTCGAAGCTGCTGCCTCGCACACTCGTCGCCGCACCCTCGTGAAAGACGTTACGAAAGAATCGTTTTAGGAAGCCCATATACGACCTCAAATGGCTGGATCGGTTGTTTGCGAAGGCTGTGGCGGACGGCTTGGCCGTGTCGCGTCAGTGATTACATCATGAAACTTAGTTCACGCTTTGCGCGCATGTTTTCCGCCACATCGGGAAGTCGATTCGTGGCGAGACGCTAGAACGCAAATCCGCTACAATCGGGACAGGTTCCGCGAGCACACCCCCGAATCGGGGAGCGACCCGTCATTCCGGTTCCGTTCGTTTATGCAGGAGCGTTTTGTGTCGCGATCGCCGCAGCTTTTTTCCCGACCAGACACGCACATCGCAAAAGCGACGATCCTGATCGCGCTTTTGTGCCTTTGCCACGCGTGCAATTCCGCCACCCAGCCACCCGCCGGCACAGCAGCCGGCACCACAGCCGGCACCTCCGGTGACTCGAGCAGGTCCCATTCCCTCGATCCCAAGCGGTCCAATCCGGACTCGCCCGCGAACGTCGAATCAGGCGATGGCGAGGAAACCTGGGAGATGCTCGTGATCCAGACGACGCGCGTGGGCTATCAGGGCACCCGCGTCGAAAAGCTCCAGCAGGCGGACAAACCGGTCGTCAAAATCAGCAGCAAGCAATACCTCGTGCTCAAGCGATTCAATGAATCGTCAGAACAAACACTCGAAACCAGCTGCCTCGAGACTGCCGAGGGTCAGTTGATGGAGTTCGAATCGCGCGAGGCGATGGGCCGCGAACTCACCATCACTCGGGGCAAGGTCGAGGGAAACGTGTTGCGGCTGGAAACGGTGACAGGTGACAAGCGCGAACGCACCAGCATCGATTGGCCGGATGGTTCGGGAGGCTGGTACGAAGTCGATCACTCCCTGCGCCGTCAGCCGATGAAGCCCAAGGAGAAGCGACAGTTGACGACCTTGACTCCCGTGATCCACCGCTTGTCGGACGTATCGCTGGAAGCCCGCGATTATGAAACCACTGACGTCGCGGGCCAGTCACATACATTGCTCAAGATCATCCGCAAAGACCGCGTCGCCGGCGCGACACTGGAATCGGTACTTTGGGTCGACGACCGCGGTGAGACGCTCAAGTCCCGCGTCGCAGGCATCGGACTCGAGACACATCGCTGCTCGCGCGAGATCGCACTCGACATCCACGCCAAGGTTCCCGTCGATCGTGCCCGTCAGGCTGCAGGGCCCGCGGATAATTCCGGCAGAGGAGACCGCCCCGCGCCAAAGGAACAAGCCTTTGACATCGGCAACTCGACTGTGGTGAAATTGAAAAAGATCAGCGGCAATCCGCACGCCGAGAAGCGGATGGCGTATCGGGCCCGCCTCGAGGACGGCACGCCGATCGACGTCTTCCCGACGACCTCCAGTCAACTCGTGGAACCGCTCGAGGGCGATGCGGCGAGCATCACCGTGACCGCAATCCGCCCCGATTCTCCCGTCGATCGCAACGGCGATCGACAGGGCTCACCACCCACCGACGATGACGTATCGCCGAACAACTGGATTCAAAGTGACGACCCGGCCATCATGCGGATGGCCAATGACGCCGTGGGTGACGAAACCGATCCGTGGAAAATGGCCTGCATTCTCGAGCGATTGGTGAAGGAAACCGTCCGCAGTAAGAACTTCTCGCAAGCGTTCCTTTCCGCGTCCGAAGTGCTTCGCTCGCGCGAGGGCGACTGCACGGAACACGCGGTGCTGCTCGCCGCGCTGTGCAGGGCAAAGAAAATCCCGGCGCGAGTCGCCATCGGCTTAGTCTACTTCGCCCCCGCCGAAGGCTTTGCGTACCATATGTGGAACGTGGTCTGCATCAATGACCGCTGGATTCCGCTCGATGGAACACTCGGCCAGGCCGGCATCGGCGCCGGACATTTGCAGCTTGCCAGCTCCCACTTGAAAGGCAGTGACAGCCGCGCCGTGTTCCTGCCGGTTTCGCAGGTGCTCGGTCGATTGCAGTTGGAAATCCTGGACGAGCATGCGGAAGTTCCACCGCCGTCGCCATAACTCCCGCAGCGATCGTGCGACTCACACAATTGAAGGAATCATCGTCCCACTCGGCCACCAACACACGGATCATCGAACGCGATCATCCCAGGAGGTCACCATGACGAGCGAACCCGCGCCGCTTGGCACGCAGGTTACCTTTCTCGATCAAACCGAAGGTCGCTCCGTCGATGCGATGATCGCGCATTCGGTGCCTGTAAAGCGGATTGTTGCCAATGTCGTCGCGAAGCTGAACCTGCCGCTCCTGGGCCCGGATGGTCATCCGGTAAGCTACAGCCTCGATCATCGCGAGGGCGGCAAACGGTTGCTCGAGGAGCAGACACTACCCGAAGCCGGTGTGCACAACGGCGATCACCTGATCATCTATCCCGAAATGATTGCGGGGCGACGATGAGCGGTCGTCGAGTCGGGATCGATCACCACCGCAATCATGCAATCGAGCCGCGTTAACGATCGGGAGAGGTACAGCCGTGAACACTGCTTCACCGCGATGGCGACGCCTGCGAAACGACTTGGGCGACCTGGAACGACTCCAGTCGCAAAGTTCTCTCTTCCGCTTCACGCCGGTCGGAGAAACGTTTCAAGGTATTCCTGATACCTACTTATTGCGTTTCGAGGGCGAAGGCCTGTCGCGCAGTGCGAATACGGGCGAGGTGCAACCGCAACGGGAACACGTCGTCCGCATACACCTTGGACCGCACTACCCGCGCGCGATGCCCGACTTGCAATGGATCACGCCAATGTTTCACCCCAATATCTCGGCCAGCGGCGTCGTCTGTCTCGGAGGCTTCGGCACGCATTGGGCCCCCGGCGTCACGCTCCCTGTAATCATCCAAATGCTGTGGAACATGATCCGTTACGCCAATGTCGATATCCGCAGTCCCTACAACCGCGACGCCGTCGCATGGATTGCCACTCAGCCTCCACACCGCTTCCCGCTCGACCCGCGTCCACTTCGCGATCAACCGTCAACTGAACTACAACATCCCCGACCCCAGCTACCCGATCAACAGCTACCCGATCAACAGCCAACAGCACAGCAGCAACGCGAACCGCCGCCACTTCATCCGCAAACAACGGCGTGGCAAGCGAACCATGTCGATCAATGTCGGCAGACAACCGCCAACGATCGAGCGGGGCCGGACCAGGAAATTGTTTTTCTGGATTCGTTGCGCGACATCGCGTGATCGCTTGTATGCATGACGGCATCGCGGCGACCGGAAATCGCAGGACTTGTTATGACACGCTTTGTCAGCGACATCGATCGGTACGCCAACCTGAGGCAGATCCCATGGTGGGATGTGGAAAAGCTTCGTGCGTCCACCGTGATGGTGGTCGGCGCCGGTGCGCTGGGTAACGAAGTGTTGAAGAACCTCGCCATGGTCGGCGTGGGACGCCTGATCGTGATCGACCACGATCGTGTCGAAGCGTCGAATTTGACGCGGTCGATACTTTTTCGACGTCGAGACTGCGGTCGAGCGAAAGCGGCGGTTGCAGCCGAGTCGCTCCGCGATATCGACCCGGACCTGCTGGTCGAACCGTTGATTGCCGATGTCACGACCGAGGTAGGCTGGGGCTGGTTTCGCGATTGCGATCTCGTCGTCGGCTGCCTGGATAACCGCGAGGCGAGACTCTGGGTCAATCGCGTCTGCTGGCAGGCGACGCGACCTTGGATCGACGGAGCGATTCAAGAATTGAACGGCGTCGTGAAGATTTTTCAGCCGCCGCAGTCGGCCTGCTACGAGTGCGGCATGACCGACATGGACTATCAACTGTTAAGTCTCCGGCAGGGGTGCGGATCGATCCCCGCCGCCGATCCCGGCCTTCGCACCATTCCGACGACGCCGACCATCGCATCGATAATCGGCGGACTTCAGGCCCAAGAAGCATTGAAAGTGCTGCACGGTCACCCGATCAACGCCGGTAGCGCGATGGTATTCAATGGAGATGCGAATCGTTTTTATTGCACGAATTACGCACTCCGCCCTGACTGCCCCAGCCACGAAACCATCACGGCGGAGCCGCTGCCATTGGACCACACCGCCACCGCCAAGGAACTTTTTTCGCATTACCGATCGCACCGCGCTGCCACTTCACCGGCGGACTCACTCCCGGCCTC
>JBJOLO010000695.1:0-4015 GCA_046045565.1 Planctomycetota bacterium
GTGTTGGGCAACAAATTGCTGCTCGGATCCGTGAATGCCAATCGCGAGCACTTCGAGTCGGGGATCAAGGATCTGGCGATGGGAGAAGTGATGTTCCCGGGCGTTATCGAAAAGATCCTCACCAACCCTGTCGAGGGTCTCGACAACTACCAGGAACTGATGCGACTGCTGGTCGAAGAGAAGTCGGCCTTGAAAGTCTACATGAACATCGCGTCGGAATGAGCAACCGTGCGCGAGAGAATGTGACGCGACCGTCGCATACGCAAGTCGCATCGGCCGCAGCTCGGGGAGATCGTTAGATGAAACGTCGAACGAGCGGCGGCGGGTTTCCTGCCATCTGGTACACGCTGCGGAAATCACGCGAGGCCGGCGGCTTCTTCAAACTCTGGAAGGCCATGCGTTCGAAGAACGCCTGCAAAACCTGCGCGCTCGGGATGGGCGGTCAGCAGGGCGGCATGGTGAACGAGGCGGGACACTTCCCCGAGGTCTGCAAGAAATCGCTCCAGGCGATGACCGCCGACATGCAGGGCGGGATTCACTCCGAGTTCTGGCGAACCTACAGCGTCGCCCAACTGCAGCGATTTACACCGCGCGAACTGGAAGCCTGCGGCCGACTCGTCGAACCGGTTCGACTCCGTCGCGGCAGCAACTACTACGAGCCGATCTCCTGGCAGACGGCAATGGAGCAAATCGCGAAGCGGCTCACCGAAACCGGCGCCGACCGCTCGTTCTGGTATTTCAGCGGTCGCAGTTCCAACGAAGCAGGCTTCCTGCTGCAACTCTTCGCGCGAATCTACGGCACGAACAACGTCAACAACTGCAGCTACTACTGCCACCAGGCAAGCGGCGTGGGACTGACGAGCTCCGTCGGTACCAGTACGGCCACGGTGGTGCTCGATGATGTCCTGAAATCGGATCTGATCTTCTTGATCGGCGCCAATCCCGCGAGCAACCATCCTCGACTGATGACGAATCTGATGCAGGTTCGCAACCGGGGCGGCAAGGTCGTGGTCATCAATCCGGTGCGTGAAGTCGGACTGGTCGAGTTCCGCGTGCCCAGCAACATCCGCAGCCTGCTGTTCGGAACCAAAATCGCCTCAACGTACGTCCAGCCGCACATCGGGGGCGACCTCGCTTTGCTGACGGGGATCGCAAAAGCGGTCGAGGAGCGTCAAGGCCATGACGCCGATTTCCTTGAACAGCATTGCCACGGCAGCGAGCAGTGGCTGGCGCATTTACGAAGTCTTGACTGGACGGAAATCGAAACCAAGTCCGGCGTGTCGCGTGCAGAAATCGCATCGATCGCAGAGATCTATTGTCAGGCAAAAAGCGCGATCTTCTGCTGGACGATGGGGATTACACATCACTTGCACGGCGTACAGAATGTCCAGGCGATCGCCAACCTCGCGTTGATGCGCGGCATGATCGGTCGCCCGCACGCCGGATTGATGCCGATCCGAGGCCACTCGAACGTGCAGGGCATCGGCAGCATGGGCGTCACACCGCAACTCAAGGATGCGGTGCTGGAGCGGCTGCAATCCGAGTTTCACGTGACGCTTCCCAAGACGAAGGGCCTGGATACGCTCGGCTGCATCGAAGCCGCATCGCGCGGCGAAATGGAAGTGGGATTCTGCCTCGGCGGCAATCTGTACGGATCCAGCCCCGATGCCACCTTCGCGTCCGCGGCACTCAATCAACTCAAACTGCTTGTCTACCTCAATACCACGCTCAACACGGGGCACGCCTGCGGGTTGGCGGAAGAGACCATCATCCTGCCGGTTCTGGCGCGGGACGAAGAACCGCAGCCGACAACTCAGGAATCGATGTTCAATTTCGTGCGATTCAGTGACGGAGGACCAGCCCGTCACCAAGGCCCGCGCAGCGAAGTCGAGGTCATCGCCGACTTAGCCGCGCGTGTACTCGGATCGGGGCCGCTCGACTGGCACTCCATGCGCGACACCGGCCGCATTCGCCAGGCGATTGCCAAGGTCGTGCCCGGATTCGAAGAACTCGGCAAGATCGACGCAACGAAAAAAGAATTCCAAATCGGCGGCCGCACACTGCACACCCCCCGCTTTCCCACGTCCAGCGGCAAGGCGTCACTGCATTGCCACACGATCCCCGAATTGCTCGGCTCGCCGTCCGAGATGCGTTTGATGACGGTGCGGAGCGAAGGGCAATTCAACACCGTTGTCTACGAAGATTATGACCTTTACCGGGGCCAGGACCGTCGTGATGTGATCCTGTTGCATCCCGATGACTTGACGCGTCTCGGCCTTCGTGACGACCAGTTGGTACGCGTCTCGAACGCTACGGGGGAGTTGCGGCGGATTCGAGCCCGATCCTATTCCGACATCCGCGCGGGCAACGCCTTGATGTATTACCCGGAATGCAACGTCCTGGTCCCGCGCTCGATCGATCCGCTGTCCCGCACGCCGGCTTTCAAGGGTGTGCTCATCTCCATCTCGCCCGAGTAGGCAACGGCTCAAGGCATGCCAGGGCGCAGAGTAGGCAGGGGTATTTCGGCAGGGCGGGAATCATCGCCCGGCCGGCACAACGCATTCCGCGAGACACCGTGCAGGTCCAAGCCTCTGCAAGGGGGTAATCCTTGGTTGTGGGCCTCCAACGGCTGCATGCTCGCATGTTCTGCCGCAGCCGGTTATAACACGGAGCATTCGCTTTTCTCCGTTTTGCATGCTCGAGAGTTTGCATGACCGACACCAATCGTTCCGGCGTGGCGATCCAATGTGCCGCCACGATTTTCCTGAGTGCCTTCCTGCTCTTTCAAGTCCAGCCGATCATCAGCAAGATGATCTTGCCGTGGTTTGGCGGCAGCCCGGCGGTCTGGTCCACGTGCATGCTCTTCTTTCAGGTGCTGCTGCTGGGCGGGTATGGTTACGCGCACTTCATCCAGGGCCTGCCCGTGTTGCAGCAATCGCGCGTGCACGTCGTCTTGTTGTTGCTGTCGCTGTTCCTGTTGCCGATCACCCCGAGTGACATCTGGAAGCCGGCAGGCGGTGAGAATCCGACGAACAAGATTTTATTCTTGTTGGCGGCCAACGTAGGCCTACCCTATTTCTTGCTCTCCACCACCGGACCACTGGTTCAGGCATGGTTCAATCGTGCGTGCCCCGATCGCTCGGTTTATCGACTGTATTCCTTATCGAATGTGGGATCGCTCGGTGCCCTGCTCTCCTATCCGTTCTTTTTCGAACCGCGTTGGTCGACGCCCAGCCAAGGCACACTTTGGTCATGGGCCTACGCAGCATTCGTACTGACCTGCGGAGGCCTGGCCTGGCGGATACGCGGCGTTCCGGGTCACGTGCCGGCCGCTCCCGCGGCGAATTCAACGAAAGCAAGTCCGGTGGCAAAAGAGAACGCCGGCGCTATTCCGAGCACCGGCGCACCGCTCGCCGATGCAGAACCGACGTTGTGGAATCGACTGGTGTGGGTCATTCTTCCTGCGCTCGCATCGATGACACTCCTGGCGGTGACCAATCACTTGTGCCAGGACGTTGCCGTGGTGCCGTTCATGTGGGTGGCCCCGCTGAGCTTGTATCTCCTCACCTTCATCATTTGTTTCGACAATCCTCGCTGGTACCTGCGCGGGACAGTCGCCGTGCTGGCCGCAGCGGTGCTGGTTTTGATCAGTCTCGAGATGATGCTCTGGCCGCTCACGCGTGCGATCTCGGCCGACTACTGGGGTTGGGGCTGGGTGCCGGATTGGATCGGCACATGGCTGATTAACCAGGAGATCGTCTCCCAGCAAGAAGCACCCGCCTGGGTTTCCGGTCCGATCGGCACGTTCTTCGGCTGGTTCCGTTTGCAGAACTGGCACGAGCAAATCATCCGACACGCTTCACTGTATCTGGCGGGGATGTTTTTGACCTGCATGATCTGTCATGGCGAGTTGGCCCGATCGAAGCCCGCACCGCGTTACCTGACCTCGTACTTCCTGATGATCTCGGCCGGCGGCGCCCTGGGCGGGATTTTTGTCGCCATGGTCTGCCCGACT
>JBJOLO010000707.1:0-10278 GCA_046045565.1 Planctomycetota bacterium
AGGGACGGACTGACGTGGGCTTCGAAGTAGATCGGAATCTTTGCCATCCGCGGGTCGTCGGTCACAATCAGCAGGCGGTCTTGCACAAATCCCTCCGAGGCTTCTGGCAGCAAGTGCACCGTCATGTCGTAGGCGACCCGGCCAGCTGATCGTTGTGCTTCGGAGAGTTCGACTTCCAAGTTCGGATTTGCACTCAGTACGTCCTGAATTTTCCAGTCGCTTCGGCCTGCGTAAGCGATCTGTACTTTCTTGGAGACGGCGGTGCCGGCGTCGACGGAGCCGAAGTCGATGTGCCCCGGCGTGAAGACGACATCGCTCCGAATGTAGCCGCGGACTTGCAGTTGCACTTCCGCGTAGAACGGCTTGTCGATGGTGACGGTGATCGTCGCACTACGCTGTCCGAGGAAGGTGCGTGTGTTGAACGCCGCGACGATGGAACTCTTTTCCCACGTGTTCAGATCGGCTTTGGTGATCGTCGGCGAGGTACAACCGCAGCTGGTTTGGACGGCAGCGATATGGATCGGTTCTTCGTAGAGGTTCTCCAGTTCGAATGCAAATTCCTGCTTCGAACCTTTGGCAACGGAACCGAAATCGTGTTCCGTGACCTTGAACATCTTCCGCGCCCACTCCTGGGCTTCGACCGCCTGGCCCGCGACCATGCTGATCGCTAACGCCACAAGGGAAAACAGGAATCGGTTTGCGACACGCTTCCGGTTGCTCTGAGTTGCGAACACGATGAACCGCCCCCTCTAAACTCCTGGGTATGTACGCCTGATCTTCGCACACAAGACATTTGCCATGCCGTGTGCTTGATCCGTACTCCTTTGTTCTGCGTTCGAACGGCACGTGATCCTATCGCCGTTCGTTGCGCAGATCGTTTGAACAGGTTGCGGCCTTGAGTCTCCGCCGCCCCTTACCCGACTCGCCAATCCCGAGTTGTCCGGGTTGAGGTCAACGGCCACTTCGAGGCGTGCGCAGGCACGCCCCGCCAAGTCCGAGATCCTGCTCATTCGATAGTTTCGGTTAAAATGAAGCGATCGCAGAAGCGATTCTCGGGAAGCCAAAAACATTTTTTTGTGTTCGATCCCCTTGAGCGAGGGGAACGCTTGCAGGTAGTTGCGGGTTCGGTAGGATGAGCACCCCGAGCGATCAGTTCGGCGGAAGAATCGTGGTTTGAAACTGTCCAAGTAATTGGCAGGGAATGCTTTAGAAGGACTTTAGAAGGAGTCGACGGGCCATGACGCAGCGTATTTGGATCGTGTTTATCACTTCGCTGTCCCTGATCTTCTGCGGGAATCCCGGACCGATCCCAGCCTCCGAAAAGTCCCCGTCGCTCGCGTTGATGGCTCGCGGCACGGAGCGGGCGGACGAGTCGTCGGAATCCCCCGAGTCGCCCGAATCTTCCCAGTCACGCGCGTTCCATGATGAGTTCCATGACGCGTATGATGACGAGCGGAACGGAAATAGTCAGCAAGCCTGTGGTCAGCAAGCCTCTGGTCAGTTGAATGCTGCGTCCTGCCAGGAGCGTGGCGGGGATGACGAGGCACCTGCCAAGAAACCGGAACCGAAAGCCAAGACGAAGGCGAACACGAAGCCCCAGCCGAATGAGGCAGCCGGGAAAAAACGAGGCTTGCCACGTCGTCAGCCGGCCCCCGATTTCCCGAAGGACTCCGTGTGGCTCAACACCGGTGGCCCGCTTCGCAAGCAGGACCTGAAAGGCAAATTCGTACTGCTCGACTTCTGGACCTATTGCTGCATTAACTGCATGCATATTTTGCCGGAGCTGAAAAAGCTGGAGCAGGCATATCCGAACGAGCTGGTGGTGATCGGTGTTCACTCGGCCAAGTTCGAGGGCGAGAAGGAAACAAAGAACATCGAGGACGCGATTCTTCGTTACGAGATCGAGCATCCTGTGATCAACGATGCCGACCATGGCGTCTGGAATGCGTTTGGGGTGAATAGTTGGCCGTCGATCGTGCTGCTCGATCCGGAGGGATTTGAATTAGGTCGGCACAGCGGCGAATTTAAATTCGAATCGATGGATGCGGTGATTAAGGAATTGGTGCCGATCTATCGCGAAGAAAAGTTGCTGGACGAAACGCCGATCCGGTTCGATCTGCTTGCGGAGCGTCAAGTCAAAAGTGCGCTGCGGTATCCGGGCAAGATCATAACCGACGATGCCGGAAAGCGGGTGTTTATTGCGGACAGCAATCACAACCGGATCATCGTCGCCGGTTACGACGGCACGCTGAAGCTGGTGATCGGCTCGGGCGAGATCGGCCAAGCCGACGGCCCGCTCGACAAGGCCTCATTCAATCATCCGCAGGGGATGACACTCGTGGAGGACGTGCTGTACGTCGCCGATACGGAAAATCATTTGATTCGCAAGGTCGATCTGGCGAGCAAAACGGTTTCGACGATTGCGGGGACAGGCGAGCAGGCGAAACATCCCTGGCCCGGGCTGGACGACTATGCGGACCGTTTCAGCGAGACGGGCAAATGGCCGGAACGCTGGGCGGGAACGCCGATGAAAACGGCGTTGAACAGCCCGTGGGACCTGTGGTTCCACGACGGCGTCATTTGGATCGCGATGGCCGGCCCGCATCAGATCTGGAGGATGCCGCTCGATCAATCCGAGATCGGTCCCTACGCGGGGAATGGCCGTGAAGACATTGTCGACGGAAAGCTGATCCCGCGTCAGCCGTACGAGATGGGGTACTCATCGTTTGCCCAGCCGAGCGGTTTGAGTTCGGATGGAAAATGGCTGTATGTCGCGGACAGCGAGGGTAGTTCGATCCGCGCGGTTCCGTTCGACAGCAAGCAGCAGGTCCGTACCGTGGTGGGAACGGCTCATCTGCCCGGCGGACGCTTGTTTCAATTCGGCGATAAGGATGGGCCGGCTGACGAGGCCCTGCTGCAACATGCGTTAGGCGTTGCCTACCACGACGGCCAGATCTTCGTGGCGGATACGTACAACAACAAGATTCGAGTGGTAGATGCCGAGAGCGGCGAGACCAAGACGGTTGCCGGATCGGGCAAGCCGGGGCGGAGCGACGAGGAAGGCACGTTTGACGAACCTGCCGGCATCGCTTTCGGCAACGGACAGCTCTGGGTCGCGGACACGAACAATCATTTGATCCGCACCGTCGATCCGAAGTCGGGGAAAGTCAAGACATTCTCGATCGAAGGGCTCGCCGCACCGGCATCATCGACGGCAGCAAAGAAGCCTTCGTTTGCAGGCGCGAAACAAGTCGACAACAAACCGGTTCGACTGCGCAAGCGGGACGGACGCGTGTCGCTGCTGGTGGAACTCAGCTTGCCGCTCGGATGGAAACTCAATCCTGACGCGCCGATGAGCTACTACCTGGAAGCGACGGGTGAGCAAGGTCCGATCGACCGTGCCGCGTTGGGATGGAAGTCGCTCGAGAAGCCGGCCGCCTCGTTTCGAGTCGACCTGCCGGTTGCCGGCAACGGCGAGGACACGATCAAGGTATCGATGAACTATTACTACTGCGAGGAATCGGGTGAGGGACTGTGCAAAGTCGGAAGTGTTGTCTTCACACAGCCGATCGTCGTTGGCGACGACGGCGCAGAGACCGCGAAGCTTCAGTATGCTCTGGAGCTGAAGTAACCCGATCGACCGGGTTGCAGGAAGTGCCCCGCTGCGCTGTTCGAGGTGTTGGGCGGGGTGCTGGTCGGGGTGGTCGGGGTGCGTTGCGCGGCATTCGGTGCACGGGTTTGGCGCGCGGCGTTCGCGGTACAGGCCGCGCCCCTTTATGCGGTCCCCCGTTAACTGCGGTCCCCCGCTGCCTGCGGTCCCCCGCTGCCTGCGGTCACCCGCTGCCTGCGGTCACCAGCTGCCTGCGGTCACCCTTTGCTTGCGGGTATCACCGCTTCATCGTGGCGAAGGGGGCATCGCGGTGCGATTAGCCTCGCATGAATCGTCCGACCAATACGGCGAGGAACGAGACGCAGGCGGCCATGCCGATGAACACGATCCGCTCGAAGCGTTGTTCGGAGCGGTGCCGCAATTCGATTTCCTCGAGATCGCGTTGACGCTGGCAGCGGTTGCACAGTCCATCGGATGTCGGGCCTCGCCGACCGCAGTTGGCACATTCTGCATTTTCTCCGACACCGGCCGAGTTGGAATCGTCGAGGTTGCCGGAAACGTTGGATCGGTTTTCGCCGTTGCCTTTGCTGTTGGTCGAACTCGCAGGCGGGGAGGAGCCGGGTGATCGCTGCGGGGTTGCTGCAGAGGCGTTGGGTGGGCTCGTGCTGGTGCCACCTGAACTTGCTTGGGGAAGTCCGCTACCGCTGGCTGACTGGGGAGTGGGGATGACTGCGACTTGAGCGGAGGCATCGCCCTTGCTGTCGCGCGTGGTGTTGGAATTGGTTGCGGAGTTGGGTTGACCGTAGGCGGGGTTGGGCTGGGCGTCTCGTGATGGTGCGGGAAAAGTTCGGCTGCCCGCGGAAGATTCATCGTCCGATTCGTTCGACTTACGAACGCGGGAAGCAAGCGGTCCTGAACCGTTGTAATCGCTGTCGGGAATGCGGCCGGGCAGGGAACTGCGCGTGTCACCGTCATTCGCACCCGGGTAGCCGCCCGTGGGAAGGCTGGGAATGGAAGGACCGGAGGGGGCACCGGCACCGCCCGGGATTCCCGAGGGAGGTCCGCCCGAGCCGGGTCCGCTGAAGGCACCGGGGCCGAAACTGCTTCCCGGGTATCCTTCGATCGAGGTTGGTCGTTGCGGTCCGGTTTGCGGGCCTTTGGACGAGTCGGGGAAGGTTGATTTGTAGGTGGTGCCGCCCATCGAGAGATCTTTTCGATCGGTTTTCGATCCCTGGTACTGCATGGTGATGCGGCCGTCTTTTGGGGTGAGTGTCGGTTGGGTGCTTCGGCCGGGGACACCGCCCGGGGCGTTCTTGAACATCTTTTCCATGGTGTTGCGTCCGCTGGCGGCCGGGCTTGCGGTGGCACCACTGCCTACCGAGGCAGCCGCGGCTGCACCGCCGGCGCCTGCGTGATCCGCGCCGATGGCTGGATCGGGAGGCGGGCTAAGAAAAGTCGGCGTTGGTGCTTCGTCGGAACGCCGCGTGCGGAAACGATCGAGGCCGGAGTCTTTGCTGCGGGGGCCCGAGTCCGTTCTGTCACCGCCATCGCCGGTTCGTGATTCGTCTCGTCCATCGCTTCGGGAATCGCCGTCACCCTTCTCGGAGTCGCCCTCCGAATTCGTGGTCGGGCTGGAGGCATCGCCGTCTCGGGCAGAAGCTGCGGCTTTGTCGCCACCTTGCTTCTCGCCACCTTGTTTATTGACGAACTGCTTGACGTGCGTCTGGTCTTCGTCGCTGAGGGATTCCAGGGGCAGGGAGAAAATCTTGGTGCCGCGTTGCAAGTAGACGAGTCCTCGCGCGTAACGCACGAATTTCGCCTCAATGACGTTGCCTTGCTGGTCTTTCCAGGTGCGTCCAAAGGCGGTCGAGGCCGGCAGGCAGAGCAGCATCCAAAGCAGGAATCCCACGGTAAGCGTCCCGTGAAGGACGTGCCGTAGGCAGTTGGCTCGAGCAACCATTTCGGCCATCGATCGACCCTCCACGCTTGGAATGGGTGCGTTGTTGTTGGATGCACGTGCAATTGCGAATGCACCGGGTGTTGCAGCGGCACGCTGGCGGCTCGCTCACGAAGCCCGAGAACAAAGCCCGTTCCGAGGCGGTTCTCTGCGGCTCGCAAGTGCACCACTTGCGCAACGATACGGGGAATGATCGGGCTTGTCAAACTTGGCTCGTAAAATGGTTGGCCCTCGTCATTTACAAACGGGAAGCGGTTGGGCTACAATACGCCGTTTGGCATAGGTGGTTCGCCCCGCTTATGCCGGGTTGTCGGGGTGTTGCGCCCGGGCGGTTGACGATGCGTCTGAAGGAAGTGCTTGTGCGAGTGGCTTGCTTGAGTTGCGTGCTCGGTTCGCTTGCTGAGGACATTCGAGACGGTTTGAGAGACCATTTGATCGAGTTCGAGTTTTCCCATGTTTGAGTCGTTGCAAGACGGTTTACGTTCCGCGATGAAGACCCTTCAAGGCAAGGGGAAGCTCACGGAATCGAACATGCGCGACGGCCTGAAACTGGTCGAGCAATCGCTGCTCGAGGCCGACGTAAGTTATTCGGTCGTCAAGGATTTCATGAGCAGCGTCACGGAAAAGGCGCTGGGCGAGAAAGTCCTGCTGGCACTCGATCCGACGCAGCAGTTGGTCGGCATTGTCCACGACGAGTTAGTTTCGTTGTTGGGGCCGGTTGATGCGTCGCTGCATTTGACGAAGGACGTGAACGTCCTGATGCTGTGCGGGCTTCAAGGGTCCGGCAAGACGACGACCTGCGGCAAGCTGGCGAAACTGATTAAGGAACGAGGCGGCGGGGACTGCTTGCTGGTGGCAGCCGACTTGCAGCGACCGGCGGCCGTTGAGCAGCTTTATGTGCTCGGCAAACAACTGGGTGTCCCCGTTTATTCCGATCCGCGGGCGCTCGACCCGAATGTCGATCGCGGGTCGCTGGATCCGGTCCAGGTTTGTCAGGACGGCGTTCGCAAGGCTCGTGAGCAGAACATCCGCGTGGTCATTCTCGACACGGCAGGCCGACTGGCGATCGATCAGGAGCTGATGCAGCAGCTGGTGCGCATTGAGAAACGCGTGCAGCCCGATCAGGTCTATTTGGTGGTGGACGGCATGACGGGACAGGACGCCGTCAACAGCGCTAGCGCATTTAATGAAGCGCTGGAACTGGACGGTGTGATTCTCACCAAGTTGGACGGCGACGCGCGTGGTGGTGCACTGCTGTCTGTGAAGCACGTGACCGGTGTGCCGATCAAATTTATCGGCGTCGGCGAGCAGCTCGATGCCCTGGAGCCGTTTCGTCCTGAAGGGATGGTAACGCGCATCCTGGGGATGGGCGACATTGTCGGGTTGGTGGATGCGGCGCGACGGGCCATCGACGAAAAGCAGCAGCAGGAGCTCGAGGCAAAGCTGCGTTCCGGTGATTTTTCGCTGGACGATTTCCGCAACCAGCTATCGAGCCTGATGAAGCCGGGCCTCATGGGCAAGATGATGGAAATGCTTCCTGGCATGGGCCAGATGAAGCAGATGATGGCCGGCATGGACGCGGAGGGGGATGCGAAGCGGTTGATCGGCATTATCGATTCGATGACGCCCAACGAGCGTCGTCAGCCGGGCTCGATCGATCCCTCGCGGCGCAACCGGATTGCTCGCGGAGCCGGCGTGCAGACCCAGGAAGTGTCGCAGCTGCTCAAGCAATATGAGATGGTGGCACCGATCATGCGGGCCATGGCGGGTGAAGGCTTAATGGGGCGGTTGAAAAAGATCCGCGAACTGCAATCCAGCGGGATGCTCGACCCGGGGGCTCGACTGGCTCGCGAGAAAGTCGGTACCGGCAAACGGCTTACGAACAAAGAGCGGGCCGACCTGCGAAAGAAGCGGGAGAAAGAATTGCGGCGTCGCAAGCGTGCCGGTCGCGACAGCCTGCCGGGCGAGGAAGTAGGCGACGATGCCGGTGACGATACCTAAAGGTATGACTGACAGGGATAAGGCTGTTGGGGAACTGGCTGTCGGGTTGCGGACCTGGCGGTGGGGAAGACGGAGTAGTCGATGGCTTTGGGGTGGGGGCGGTTTTCGGCGGAGATCGGCCGCGAATTTGTCAGAAAAAGCAATTTTCACGGGGCCGAATGTCTGGGACGAAGTAGCCAATCGGCCGCGAAACCGTTACGATCAGGAACTCAAAATTGCAACCAGACGGTTCCCCGGCGGGCTCGCGAGCAGGACGGTTTAGCACCTGTTGAGCCTCAGGAATCAATAAACAGTACCGGATCAACCGATCGAACACGAAGTATTTTCACCAAGTTCAAGGAGAATGAGTCTGTGGCAGTTCGACTTCGAATGAAGCGATTGGGACGTAAGAACCGTCCATTTTATCGGGTGTGTGCGATTGATTCGCGACGCGGGCGAGATGGTCGCGTGATTGAAGAATTAGGCCACTACGATCCGCTGGTTCGTGAGGTGGACGCGCGAGCGATTCTGAACGGCGAGCGTCTTGCGTATTGGGTCAGCGTGGGTGCGCTGCCGAGCGACCGTGTTCGGGTGCTGATCAAGAAGTACGGCAAAGACGGCACGCATGTGCAGGCTCAACAAGACGCACTGCAGCGCTTGCAGGTGAACAAGCCGAAGGCGCCGCCGCCAACCAAGGTGCCGCTGCCTGAGAAGCCTGCCCCTGCCGCTCCGGCTGAGGAAGGTCCGCCGTCGGAAGCCGCCTCCGGCTGATGCGTCAGCCTGAGGGTTCAAGTTCAGCGATGAATTGACTCCGATGCGATTCGATTCTGATGCGATTTGACATCGTTACTTTGTTTCCCGAGATCTTCAGTAGTTTCTTGGGACAGAGTTTGTTAAAGAAGGCGCTCGATAAGCAACTCCTCCATGTCGCGGTTCACGACCTGCGACGTTGGTCGAAAGACAAGCACCAGAAGGTAGATGATCGCCCGTACGGAGGCGGTCCCGGCATGGTGCTTAAGGTGGAGCCTGTAGTCGAGTGCGTGGAGGAAGTGCAGGGTTGGGCGGAGACGCCGGGCTTGGTGGTATTGCTGACGCCGCAGGGCCAACCGCTGACGCAGCGGGTGGTGGAGCGGTTGGCGAAGGAACCCAGGCTGTTGATGGTTTGCGGGCGATACGAAGGGTTTGACCAGCGTGTGGTCGACGTCCTGAAACCGCTCGAGCTTTCCATCGGCGACTATGTGCTCAATGGCGGCGAGGTCGCGGCGATGGTCGTGGTCGATGCCGTGATGAGATTGATTCCGGGAGTTTTGGGAGACGAAGAGAGCAGTCGCTGCGATTCCTTTTCCGATGAAGAAGGTTGGTTGGAGGGGGCGCAGTACACGCGGCCTAGAAGTTTTCGAGGTTGGGAGGTGCCCGAGGTTTTGCTGTCGGGCGACCATGCGGAAATTGCTCGGTGGCGTCGCGAACAAAGTTACGCGAGAACCGAAGAGCGACGAGCCGACCTGTTAAAGGCCGACCCCCTGCAGGCCGAATCCGAAAGGAAGGCAGCAAGGGATGTGAATCGCCGGTCCTCCGATTTGGGGCGGTCGGACGAGTGCCCCGAGAATGGCTGAGCGAAACAGATAGGGCTGAGCGAAACAGATAGGGCGGCAGAGACAAGCCGCCACTTTGAGTCATACGTAAACGTTTGCATTTTGATTTCGAGTTTCATTTCGAGATTGAGCTCGTTTAGAGCGGGCGGAATCGACGAGAGCGAGTAGTAAGGGAAAGGGAGCATTCGATGAGTCGGTTGATTGACGAAGTTGAGGCCTCGTGCATCAAGGCGGAGGTTCCGACCTTTGCGATCGGTGATACGGTCGATGTGCATACTCGGATTTTGGAAGGCGACAAGGAACGCACGCAGATCTTTAGCGGTACCGTGATTTCTCGAAATGGTCGCGGGACTCGATCGATGTTTACCGTGCGTCGGATCGTGGCGGGCGAAGGTGTGGAGCGAAAGTTTCCGCTGCACTCGCCTCGTATCGCTCGCATTGAGGTCAAGCGATCGGGCGTGACGCGTCGTGCGAAGCTGTACTATCTGCGCGATCGAGTCGGCAAGAGCGTGCGATTGCGAGAACGTCGCGGTGTCGCCGAAGAGTCGGCGAACTAAGCCGGCGCAGGAAGTCGTTAAACGGCGACTTGCAAATAATTCCTGCTCCCCACAGGCCGTCGGCAGCGTAGTCTTGCCGACGGGCGTTACCAAGTGGACGGAGCGGGCCAATGTTCGAGGGGTGGTTCCGAGCTTGCTTGGCGCGTTTTTCGGTCACGCGCCGGCTCGGCGAGCGTGGTGAGTTGCGGGCCGCGCAATTTCTGCAGTCCCAAGGGTTCCGGATTCTTGCGAGCGGCTCGCGTGATCGCCTTGGTGAGATCGACCTCGTGGCACTGGACGGGCGGACCGTTGTCTTCGTGGAAGTGAAGACGCGACGTTCGCATGACCGTGGTCATCCGGCGGACGCGGTTGATTTCGAGAAGCAGCGGCGCCTGTCGCGGCTGGCGTTGGCTTGGCTTAAGGGGCGGGGGTTGCTCGAGGTTTCCTGCCGGTTTGACGTCGTCGCCATCCTTTGGCCTTCCAACACCGAACCGCCAAGGATCGATCATTATCGCGGCGCATTTGAGTCGCAGGGCCCCCATACGATGTTCGGCTGAGTAAGGAATCTCAGTCGCGCCCTGGACTTGCTTTGCGGTCATTGAC
>JBJOLO010000719.1:0-11416 GCA_046045565.1 Planctomycetota bacterium
AATTGGCCATCGGCTACCAAGGTGCGGAGTTTCTTGTGGTCGGGATCAAACAGTTTGTGATACACCACGCGCACCAGTCGTTCGTTCTGAATCGCCAGATCCTGCAACTGATCCAGTTCGCTCAGTCGCAGCACGGAGGGCTTTTCGATCAAAACATGCCTGCCCGCCCGCAATGCGGCTTCCGCGGCTTCCATGTGTCGCTGGTCAGGCGTAGCGACACAGACAAAATCGAGCGGCTCCTGCAGCATGTTCTCGACGGCCCGAGGACCGCAGAAGCTGAGAAACTCGTCGAGTCGTTCGCCGGGTGTCGGCCATGCCGACACGCCTCCCTTCGCGGCATCGCCGGACACGGTCGCCGCCTGCGCGGCGGCAAGCTTGCGAAACGCCTCGGCACGCTCACCGGTACGACTGGCAATCGCCTTCAATACGACCTCACAGAGACCGAAACGCCGATCAACAAGCGGCGTCTGCTGCGCATTCTCGAAGAAGGGACGGTAGGTCTCGTCGAAGATCATTCCGACGCCGACCATTGCCCCGCGAAGTACATTCCTGGAGCTCAACGGTGGGTTCATCCCTTGAAGATACTCGACGCAAACAAGTCTTGCCAGCAGCGTCGCCCACTTGCGGATGCACGAGAGGAGGTCGAAAATGCGAGCGGTGATGATCGCCGCTGCGAGCGGTCGCGAACCACCGTGCCGACCCTGATGTTTCCGCCATGATTTTCCTGCAAGGTGATTTTTCTGCACGGTTTGTTGCGAACGGGTTTTGATCGGGCGATCAACGTCGCCTACCAACTGCCGGCGAATCGCAAACAACATACAACCGCGGCGCATCGATCCATCGCGGTACTCATTCACTCTCCGAGGAGCGTAACATGGCCGAACGGCCCCAGGTAATTTTGTCGAGCTTTGGCGACGAGGCGGCCAATCAGAAGACGGCCGAGCAGCAATTTGTTGCACTCGCGGCCCTTGGTCTGCAGTACTACTCGATCCGCTTCATCGACGTCGGCAACGGCGTTAAGAATGTGATGCAGTTGACACGCCAGGAGATCACCAAGATCCGCCACTTGGAGGATGAGTACGGTCTCAACGTCGCTTCGATCGGCTCGCCAATCGGCAAAGTCAAACTACTCGACACCGACGACGGCACGAAGAATCGCTTTGTGCCGTTCAAGAAATACCTGAGCGACGAAGTGAAGCGCGCATGCGACTTGGCTCATGCGTTTGAAACAAAGCTGATTCGCGGCTTCTCTTTCTACCACCCGAAGGGCACCGACCCGCACCAGCATTTGCCGCAGGTGGTCGATCAAATCGGCCAGATCGCGGAGGCCTGCCATCGCAGCGACCTGACTTATGGTCTCGAAGTCGAAGCGAACCTCGTCGGACAGAACGGCGAATTGATGGCCGAGATCCATCGCCAAGTGGACCATCCCGCGCTGGTCACGATCTTTGACGCAGCCAACATCGTCACGCAAGGGTTCTCGGCCGACGAAGTGTTTCGCCAGTATGCGCAGATGAAGAAAGGGCTGGGCTGGATGCACATCAAGGATTATCGACATCCGCAACCGGCGCAGCGGACCCAGCACGTCGATGAAGAGGCCTTGAAGCACTTTGTTCCCGCCGACATCGGCGACAGCGGACACGAAGCGATCTTGCGGGACTTCCGCGACGCCATTCCGGCGATGGAGCGAAAGTTAAAGCGTCGGGGGATCCCCGGCGTCTTTCTGGATCTTGAACCGCACGTAAAGGGTGGCGGTCAGTTTGGCGGCTTCAGCGGCCCCGACGGTATCGGGATTGCCTTACGCGGCCTTTGCCGAGTCCTCGACTATGTCGGCATCGGATATCACCTGCGGGACATCGACGACCTGAAAGCGGCTCGCGGCTTTTGATCACGCGGCACCATCGCTTGTACCGCGCCACCGAAAAGCATCACCAACGTGCTAGGCCGTCGCTGATTCGTTCGGTGCAGGCTCGGAGGGGACTGCCGGACTTTCGTTTGCATGCTTCACCTCCGTGGCATGGGAGGCGGTCGGACGACGCGAAGCCAGCCATGCCGAATGGGTCATACGAACTGCCTGGAAGGCCCAATGAATGGCAATGGTGAAGCCGCAAGCGACGCCGGCAATCTGCCAACTCGCGCCACGCGACAAGTGAGCGATGATGATTCCCGCACCGGCGGCAAGGAGACTAGCCGCAAACTTCGCAGCGGCAGCCTGCAGCCACCCATGACGTTCATGCGTTGCAATCGCTTTTCGCGCTGAATCGTTGGCGATCTCGCGAAGTGCAACCAAGTTCGATTGGTAAGCATCCGGTCGTCGCCGCATTCCGGGCGAATTCTTACTGCCCGATTCGGCCTCGTTTGCGAGTGTCGCTGCCGGATTCGAACTCACGGTAGGCGGCGTTGCCGTGACCTCCGGCGCTCGAACTCCGTTTCGCTCCGAACTTGGATTCGCGACCGTCGCTGGTGTGGTTCCCGAGTTTAATGGTGACACGGGCGTCGAGGTTGCGGAGTAACTGGACGTCGGTGTGGAAATGCTGGCCGATGCCGATTCACCTCGCACACGCTGCATCAGTCTGGCCATGTAGACTTCGATCGATTCTTCGTCGTCAACAACGCCGTCCCCCTCCGGAGCAGCGGTTGGCGGATTCAGGTTCTCGGCCTGTTCACTCTCCATCGTCGAAGTCACGTCGCCACCTTGGGTGTCAAACGACGACTCTTCCCCGCTTTCGCCCGACAGGGATTCGTCTTGCGAGTGCTGTTCCGGGTGATATCCATCCTCGCCGCGTTCCAAGAATCCGTATTTCGATGCTACGTATCCGGCATCTGCCGCCGGATTGGCTTGGCTGCCGGGGTCCTGCGTCAACCTGCTGGAATAGGGCAGTTCGAGATCCTCAAAAAGCGGATTGCGATCAAGACGTGGCGCGGGCTCGCGAACAGCGTCCTGATCAACGGGGCTCTCGATTCGTTTGTCCGGTGAGATCCCGGTCGCTAAAGAGCCGGCTCGTTCGGACACGAGTCGTTCCGCCATTTGGCTCTCCAGCGTCTCAATCTGCTCGTGCAGCAACTGACATTCGCTACGCAGTCGCTCGATCTTGTTTCCCTGTGCTTCCTGCAAGGCGGATGCTTTTTCGTTTTCGTGACGCAACGCTCGAACCGTTTTCTCCGCGGCCGCAAGATCTGACTCGAGGTCTCGGCAGCGGGCTTCTGAATCTTGCAGGTCCTGCTCGAAGCGTTTCAGCGTCACCTGCAATTCGTCGATGCGGCGTTCGTAGTCATTCGCGGGATTCTGACCGAACCCAGGCGAGGAATCGATCGAGTTGCTCTGGGGCACAGCCGAGTCCGTCAGACGGTGCGATGGCTCGCCGCCAGCAAGTTGTTCCAGTTCCGCGATGCATTGCTCTAATTGCGTCAGAAAATCGGCTCCCGGCGAGTCCTCAACATGCCTATCTGCCGCGGGCTTATCTGCTGCGGACTTATCGCGGGACGATCTCGGGGAGTTGGTATCGACCGGGTCCTCGATCGTCGATTCCGGATGGCTGTCTGCGTGTCCCGAATCTGCGGGGGCGAGGTGGCTGTCTGCGGGGCGCATTCGCAGTGATCGCAGGCGGGATAAGGTGCGGAGGACATCTTCGCGCTGCAGCGTTGCGACCGGCGAGGCATGGCCTGACGACAATGCTTGCGGTTGAATTTCGAGCGTGTCCTGGGAAGGATCGGTTTTCACGGAGCGTTTCACGGTCGACATTCAAGCGGGTCCTTGTATCGGGAACGTGCCTCCCGTCGAACCATCGCCTCAAGGCCCCATCGCTTCAAGGCAAGATCGACAACGACCACGGTCGATCTTGCGACCTGTCGCTTTCGGGAAACACCCTCAAAGCTATCTAGGTTGCAGGTAAGGACTTGTCAAAGAAGGCCGTTACATCCCCGAATCTCGACTCAGTCGGCAAAAATTGCCGTTTTGGCAAAAACGGCTGGATGTCCTGGCAAGATTTGACGATTAACGAACAGCACCGGATGTCGCAAACCTTGCCGTGCCAAACGGGAAGTCGTCCAGGTGTCCATCAGGGTCGGGATAGAGCAATTTTTCGACCGCGGTTACATCGTGCCGTTTTTCACGAATTCGCAAGCTGTTCTGCCGCATGCGTTTCGTGAAACCAGCCGATGCAAGCTTGCTCAAGGTGAACTCACGATTCGCCTTGCCTGTTGGACGAACACCGTACGATTAACTGGCAAGCGGGAAGCGGAAGCGGAAGCACGGGGATCGTTGGACGCATGGGTAGCGGACGACGATGAGGATCGGAAGCAGGGGTCGGTCACGTCGAGCTGGGAAAGGCACCGTACGATGGCAAAAGAAAAGTCGATGGCACGAAAAGATTCGCTGGTAAGTTTGCGGCAGATCCTGATCAAGCGTCGGGACGCGTTGCGGACCGCCTTGGCCGGCGATCTAAGCCTTCTCAAGGAACTGCGTCAGCAGACATCCAGTGACGTCGTGGATGCGGCGTTGGACTCCGCGCAGGACGAAATCAGTTCGCAGTTGGCCGAGGTCGAAAGCCGTGAACTCGCCAGCATCGAAAACGCCTTGGAGCGGATGCGAAGCGGCAATTACGGCTTGTGCGAGAGCTGCGAGTCCGCCATTCCCTTGGCGCGTTTGCAGGCCTTGCCTTACGCGACCTTATGCATCCAGTGTCAGCGTGAAGCCGAAAAATCGGGCGGCTATCAGCGCAATCCCTCGGATTGGGCCCGCTTGTTGGATTCGGTCAGCGGCGATAGCGAATCTCCGTCAACCGACATCGAGATCGACGTTTCCTAGTCTGGCGACAGCGGAATTCCAGGGAGGGGCATTCTCCAGGGCTCCGGGGGGATGGTGACAGCCGTGATTTCGGATTGTCGAATCAAGCGATGGTGCGCTGGTATACCAGCTCTATGCTGGGGGTTGTTACTGCTCGCGCCCCTCACCGTGGTGCAAGCGCAATCTCCTGGTACGAGCGACCAGGAGTTGGATCGGCAATACGCCGAACTGGCTCAGGCCGCAGACAACATTGAGACCTATTCGAAGGTGCTCAAGAAAGTTGTTTCGTTAATTAAACCGGCTGTCGTCCACATCGAATCGGAACACACCGACGCCGCATCGGGGAAACGCCCCACCGAGGAAACGGGATCGGGGGTCATTATTCAGCGGGATGGGAAGTTCTACATCCTGACGAATCGACACGTCGTCAAGAATTCGCCGCTCAACAAGATCCGCATCAAACTGGCGGACGGACGGCTTTTGAGTCCGAGCAAAGTCTGGTCGGACTGGGAAACGGATATCGCCGTCATGCAGGTCGATGCAACCGATCTGGTTGCCGCCAGGTTGGGGAACAGCGATCGGCTCGACATTGGCGATTTCGTCGTCGCCGTGGGCAGCCCGTTCGGACTTAGCCATTCCGTCACCTACGGCATTATCAGTGCCAAGGGCCGACGCGATCTGCAATTGGCGGCTGACGGACTGCGCTATCAAGACTTCCTTCAAACCGACGCGGCCATTAACCCGGGCAACAGCGGTGGGCCGCTGGTGAGTCTCCGAGGTGAAATCGTGGGGATCAACACGGCCATCGCCAGCAGTTCCGGGGGCAACGAAGGGATCGGATTTTCGATCCCGATTAACATGGTGACGATTGTCGCGACGCAACTGATCGAGCGCGGCACGGTGAATCGCGCCTACTTGGGTGTGCAGTTGGACGGCCAGTTCAACGAGCGGACCGCGATGCGGTTGGGACTGGGCCGCAAGTGGGGTGCGCGGGTCGTGCAAATCACCCCCAATTCCCCAGCGGCAGCGGCTAAATTGCGATCGGACGATGTCATCCTGAAATTCGACGGGGTGGAAATTGAGGACGATAATCACCTGATTAACCTCGTCAGTCTGACGCCCATCGGCAAGGAAGTTCCGGTCGTGGTCTTGCGGGAGCAACAGCAGCAGACCTTTCGCATTCGAGTCGACGAGCGGCGGAAATTTGAAGCGGAACGGTAGGCTATCTTACCCAGCCTGCCACGTCGGCCGCATAACCCTCCTTCTCGGCAGAGTTTCCTCAAGCTTCCTGGTCGATACAGTCGAAAACATTCGACATGGCTACATCGTTCGACCATGCGCACGAGCATCGCAGTCCGATCATGATCGCCGGGGATCGCCTGAGCGACCTGGGAGGCGGTGCCCTCGACGGCGTGGCAGTAATTGGCGACATGGCACTTTTTGTGTGGCGCACGCTGCGGTGGATGGTGAAACGCCTGCCGAGCGGCGAGACGATCTGGCCGAACTTTTACCAGGTCGGGGTGCTCAGCCTGCCGGTCGTTGCCTTGACCGGGACCTTCATCGGGATGGTGCTTGCGGTTCAAACCTATTCGCAGTTCCGCCAATTGGGATTGGAAACGCAACTGGGCGCGATCATCAATACCTCGCTCGTTCGGGAACTCGGCCCAGTGCTCGCGGCAACCATGCTCGCGGGCCGCGTGGGCAGCGCGATGGCTGCGGAACTCGGAACGATGCGAGTCACCGAGCAGATTGATGCACTGGCGAGCATGGGAACCGATCCCATTTACTACCTGGTTGTGCCTCGCTTCCTGGCCTGCATGCTCCTGATTCCCACGCTCACAATCATGGCCGATTACATGGGAGTCCTTGGGGGCTATTTCTATTGCGTGAACATTCTGCAAATCGACAAGTTCCATTACTGGCACAACAGCGAGCAGTATGTGGGAACGTTCGATTTATTAAGCGGTGTTTGTAAGAGCGTCTTTTTCGGAGCCACCATCGCCGTTGTTTCCTGCTACCGAGGTTTCAACTGTGCAGCGGGTGCGGAGGGAGTGGGGCGTGCAGCCACCGCCTCCTTTGTGCTTTCGTTCGTCTTCATCCTGATCATCGACCTGTTGCTGGGGATCCTACTCGACGCACTCTATTACACGCTCTGGCCCGAGGGAGCCAAACTTTTCGGATAGCTCAACGTTTCGACGAAGTTATCTCACGTTCCGGCCGTGCTCATCCATGGTTACCATCGCAAACATACCGATCATCGAAGCCCGCAACATCGACGTCGTTTTCGGACGACAGGTGGTGCTGCGCAACATTTCGTTGACCATCCCCAAAGGTCAGACGTTGGCGGTCATTGGCGAGAGCGGCTGCGGAAAAACGGTCATGCTCAAGCTGATGATCGGGTTGCTCGCCCCCACACGGGGCGAAATCCTCTTCGATGGGCTCGACCTGCGAAGCCTGGACGAGCAAGCCATTTCGGAGCAGCGTATTCGATTCGGCTTTGTGTTCCAGAACGCGGGGTTGTTCGACAGCATGACGGTGGGACAAAACGTTTCCTTTCCGTTGCGGCAGCATCGTCGGATGTCCGAAAAGGAGTTGCGAGAGGTGGTGCGGGCGAGGCTCACCGAGGTGGGTCTGCCGGAAACCGTACAGACCAAGAAGCCGGCGGAACTTTCCGGCGGCATGCGGAAGCGCGTGGGGCTGGCAAGGGCGTTGGTGTTGAATCCCGAATTGATGCTCTACGATGAGCCCACGACCGGCCTCGATCCCATCATGAGCGATGTGATCAACGAATTGATATTACGAACCCGCCGCGTGCGGCCGGTGACGAGTGTGGTGGTGACCCACGACATGCACACCGCTCGCAAGGTGGCCGATCGCGTCATCATGCTGTATCCGGTGGGCCGGTTGGCGGGCGGGGAATCCCAAATCATTTTCGACGGACCGCCGAGCGAACTCGACCGGTCTCGCGACGTGCGCGTACAGCAATTCGTTCAGGGCGAGGCGGGTGACCGACTCGTCGAAATGGGCCACGCCGCCCAATAGGCGGCAGGTTATTCATCGCTCCTTGGGCAACCCCAAACCGCAGACAATCAAAACACTCAACCTTTTTCAGCGAGGCTTACCGGCAGGCGATCATGGACGAAAGGATCATGCGAATTCGAGTGGGGATCGTGGTCGCGGTGGCCGGGCTTGCCGCGTTCCTGCTGATCCTCTTTTTCGGCGAGAAAGGCATGTTCTTTCGCAAGACGAAAACCGTCTACATGCGATTCGAGCAGGCCCCGGGTGCCTCGCCGGAAACCCCCATTCGCAAGAACGGCGTTCTGGTTGGCCGGGTTTCTCGCGTCGAGTTGCTGCCCGAGGGCGGTGTGTTGCTCACCGCCTGGATCAACGACCAGTTCCACATTCGTCGCAACGAAATGGTGGTCATCCGCACCGGCTCACTGATCGGCGATGCCGTGTTGGAATTTGTGCCAAGTCGCAAGCCGGGTGCCTCGAACGAATTGATCGAGGACCAGGAAGTGATCGGCATGACCGCAGTTGCCAATGATCCGGTCACCGTGCTCACCAATCTCGAAGACAAATTCGCAGGGGCGTTTAACAAGATCGAAATCGCTAGTGAAAAGATCGCCGAGACGGCCGGCAAGCTTTCCTTGCTGACCGACAATGCCAACGCCGTTATCAGCAACAACAGCGAACAGTTCCAGCGGATTATTACGAAGACCGAGGTCGCGATGGACCACTTCCATTCGGCGATGAGTTCCATTGACTCGGTGGTCGGCGATCCGGAACTGCGCGTGCAGCTGAAGCAAGCCTTGCAACGTCTTCCGGACCTGCTGGATGATTCGCATTCCACGCTGGAGGAAGCGCGAAAAACGCTGGCAAGTTTCCAGCAGATGAGCCAACGGGCCGACTCGACGCTGGCCAACTTACAGGAGTTCACGAAACCCTTGGCCGGGAAGGGCGACAAGCTGGTCGAAAGCGCCCAACGCGCGATCGCCAATGTCGATCAATTGCTCGGCGAACTGGTGGAGTTCAGTCGCGCACTCAACAGCCAGCAAGGCTCCTTGGGTCGGTTAATTCACGATCGGGAAGTGTACGATCGGTTGGGTCGAGCGGCTCAGAACATCGAGCAGTCGAGCCGTCGGCTGGAACCGATCCTGGCCGATGTCAAGATTTTCACCGACAAACTGGCACGCGATCCCGCTCAATTGGGTGCACGCGGCTTGCTGGACCGAAGACCTTCCGGAGCGGGCGTCAAATTCGGGACAGGCGAATACGATCGGGAAATCCAATTCGGTCGGCCGTAACGTTGACGGTGCGAGCCGTCGTGCATTGCGACGTGCTTGATCAGATCGCCCCATGGCCGATCGCAGTGTCGCGCTCAGCCTCAGAACTCGGCCTCAGAACTCGGCCTCAGAGCTTGCCCCCAGCCATTGACTGGGCCGCTTGAGCCTGGCGATTGGGGACGGCGACCGACTTCGGCGATTAGCGCTCTAAGGAAAGTGGAGCCGCGGGAATCATCGGGACCGGCAGCGGGACCACATTTCCTGAACGCGCTTGCCCCCGCAGCTCCTCGGCCCGATCGCGCACCACTTCCGATGCGGCGTTCTGACGCGGAATCAGTTCAAACTCCAGCACCCGTTCGTCTCGCAACTCGGTCGGCAACAAACTCTCGGCGAAGAAATCAATAGGCGGGTACTCATACCACGGTGGATCAAAGTTGCGTTCCACCGTCACCGATTCGTAGCCATCTTTCTGCAAACGAACCGAACGAGTCCCGTAATAGATGTACGAGGTCGAGACGGGCGTCGTGCCGATCTCGTGGTTGTCGATAAAAACTTGTGCCCCGGGCGGGTTGCTCACAATCGTCATGCGTTTCCGAACGCAGCCCGATTGGGTCAACAGCATCCCGGCCAGCAACATCGCACTGATCGTCACCATTCGCACCAGCAGGTCCTCCGCAGGGGCGGGGAGTATAGGGGGCTCACCCGCACGATGCAAGGCGAACGGTTCCGTCAGCGTTCCCACCCCGCAGGGCAACCTCTCGCAGCGAAATCGCTACCGGGCAAAGCTCGATCAGAGAAACTGCCATCAGCGGAACATCTAGCGCGAAAACAGCTCGCGGGAAAAATCCCGTTCCCCCTTAGCGCAGCCACGATCTAGCCGATTACAATGAGAGCACAGCAGGCGGGCTAAGAGCCAGTCAGGCAGTGTGGTATCAGGCCCGCGGCGATGGTATGTGACAAAAGGCGTAGCGAACGGTGAACTTTCAACCGGGCATTGAGTATTCTTCGCTCAGCGATGTCGGAATGCGTCGGAAGACGAATCAGGATTCGTTTTCGGCGATCGTCGCGCCCGACGAGTCAGCCTGGCGGCAGCGAGGCCATCTGTTCCTGGTCGCGGACGGGATGGGCGCGCATGCGGCCGGAGAATTAGCTAGCAAGCTGGCTTCGGACCATGTACCGCACCTGTACCGCAAAATGCTCGAACAATACTCGACCCCCGAAGCGTTGGAACGGGCGATCGTCGAGACGAACGCCGAAGTGCATCGTCGAGGTCAGGCGAATTTGGACTTCTACAGTATGGGCACGACGGCGAGTGTCCTGGTGCTGGTTCCGCAGGGGGCCATCATCGCCCAGGTTGGCGACAGCCGCATCTACCGCCTGCGCGGATCGCAGCTCGACCAACTGACCTTCGATCACAGCCTGGTTTGGGAAATGCGGAATTCGGGGCAGCTCCCGGCCGACACCGACGTTTCCCACATGGTGCCCAAGAACATCATCACGCGATGCCTCGGCCCTCAACCGACCGTTCAGGTTGACATCGAGGGCCCGTTTCCCTTGGAGGCCGGTGACACCTTCTTACTTTGCAGCGATGGCCTGACGGGGCAGGTGCGGGACGAGGAATTAGGCCCCATTCTGGCAAACCTGCCACCCAAGGAAGCGGCGCAAGTCTTGATCGATCTCGCCAACCTGCGTGGCGGCCCCGACAACATTACGGCGATTGTCGTTCGCGTGACCGATCCTTCGATGGTAGCCAATGCTCAGCATGAGCCGCCGATTCGTGTGGGAATTGATCCGCGTCCCAAAAAAATCCCTTTACCGGTCTGGATCGTCATGGGCGTCTGCCTGCTGGGCGCCTTGGTTTTGCTGATCGTTCAAAAGCCGCTCGCAGCGCTCGCGGCATGCATAGCGAGCGGCTTGGCACTGGGCGGCGGCTGGCTGCATAAAGCACGGATTTTGTCGGGCGGAGTTTCGCTGCGTGACGGCCGCAAACTCGGCCGCGCCCCCTACGTCTCCGTCAGTTGCAGTTCCCTGCACGAATTCGTGCTCAAACTTACCTCCGTGGTGCGCGCACTCCAGGAAGTCGCCCGGTCCAATCAATGGCCGATCAACTGGCAACCGTTCGACGAACACTGTCGCCAAGCCGAGTTGGCGGCGAAAGAAAACCGGCACGCCGAAGCATTGCGATCCTACGCGCTCGCCATGAGCACCATGATGCGGGAACTGCGCACCGGTAAGGCTCCCACCAATGACTCGGCCCTAGACTAACGTTGCAGACTAACGTTGCAGACTCGTGTTTCCACGGATTCAGTATTCTGCTGGGTCACGTATCGGCCAAATCAAGCGC
>JBJOLO010000361.1:0-8524 GCA_046045565.1 Planctomycetota bacterium
TTCGTCTCGGAAGTTAGTTGCAAAGAATGCGAGTGTCGATTCGTCGGCGTGTTCGGCGAACCAGGTGGTGCGCCAGGCATAGCGGCGCGGATCGGCTGGAGCGTCGAACAGCATGACAGCGCAGTCGAGTCTGCCGCGATTGGGAGGCAGGATCTTCACGTAGATCTCGCCGTCGTACCAGTGTCGGACGGTGTCGCGGATATCGATGCCGTCCTTCATGCTCGTGGTGAACTTTTCGGTTTTGACCAGATCGGCACCCATGGTCTGCCTGGCCCGGTCGAATAGATGGGCCCGGAAATTTTCGATCTGCTGGTCTTCCGGCGGCCAACTGCATTGGCTGAAAGGATTCCATCGCATTTGCCAACGCTTTTTGTCGATTTCCTGGGGCCGAGGTTGTAGCGAAAGCGATCGCCACACGAGCGGAGGACCGGGTAGACGGCTGACCATGTTTACCAATTCGCCGTCCGACAATCGCCCTTGGCCGATGCCCAAGCGAATCCGGGGTAGCGGCGGGGAGGTTGTCGCTGGGTACTCTCGTGCCGTTTCGGCAACTTGCACGGCAAAGGCATCGCCCACGACTTGCTTGGCGGCCGAGACCAGCGTGTAGAGATCGGGAGTCAGTCGGCGATCCATCAGCGAAAGGTTGCGTGCGTATTTCAGGATCTGCGAGAGCACCAGCGGTGTGATCTTCCGTGCGCGGTCACGCAGTTCATTGCGGTAGGCGTCGCGAGCCGTGATGAAGAGTTCCTTGATACCGTCGATCGACAGGTGTTCGTCATCGTCCAATTCCGAGCGCGCCCGCTCGTACAGTCCCGTGATAAACGGGAGTTCGCCGAGCAGGAACAGGAGTGACGAAGGCTCCAGGTTAAACCATTCGGTGGGCGAAGGTTCTGGTTCCTCGGAGGGTGTTGCGCTCGGATCGAGATCGGCACGCCGATCGAGATGGGAGCGGTGGTCGAGATAGGCATCCACGAGCCATGGCCAGTCTGCGAGCGAACACACCAGCAACACCGACTCATAGCGACCTTCGAGATCGCACAATCGCCGGGCCATGTGTGCCAGTCGCAGTCGTGGTTGTCCGGCAGGGACGGGCGGCAAGGTGGGAAGCACAGCGGCCGCGAAGCGTTCCAGGGAGGTGCGTTTGAGTGCGTAGGGATCGGGAAGCGTCAGCGAATATGCCTCGAAGCGCTCCGTCTCCAAGTCGATGAATTCGCGCCGCATACGCTCCTCGCGAGCAATCCGCAGTGCGGCGATGACCGGTTGGCATGGATCAATCGGCACGTAACTCAATTCGGCCAGTTGATCGGCGTCGGCATCGAGTTCGGATTCCGATGAGTCGGATGCGATGTTCGCGGGTGCATCCCAGCGGCGCTCGGCTCGCTGGGTGACGACGGTGGGAGTCGGCAGCCAATCGATCGCTTGTTCCACATCGTGTTGGAACGAGGGCGGGAGCGGCACGGCGAGGCAATCGAAACGTCGAGCAAGAATCCGGCGGCGCACTTCGAGCGCACAATCTCCGCTGCCGTGGATGATCGGCAGAATCGTGATGCGTTCGCCAAGTTGAAATACACGGTCCATGGATGCGTTCCTGCCGGACGCTCTGACGGATGCTTGTCTGAGGCCTCCGATTAATCGACGTCGTCTTCGTCGTCATCGTCGAAGTCGTCGCGATCGGGATGCAGCGGATCGTCGGGGCTGAAGAAAAAATCTCCCAGACCCAGTGGGACATGATCGCCGCCCAAGGTCCGATTGCGACGCTCGGCGTAGGTCTCCAGGTCAACGGCGTCCTCGCCCAGGCATCGCGCCAGTGCCTCGCGCCAGATTCGATCTTTGGATAGCGGGTGTTTCGGATCCTGAGCCAGGCGTTTCATGGCGTAACGCAAGACGCTGATTCCATCGCGGGGAGAGAAGTCAAGCCGCAGTTCGTGCGCGTGCTGCAGGAAGTCGACTGTCAACGCCAGCATCTCCGGTTCGGCAAACGGCAAGTGATATTTCAGGATCGCCATTTCGTCCTGGCGGCTGGGGAAACCGAGTTGCAGCGTTGGTTGCAAGCGGCTGAGGATGTAATCCGGGATTTCGTACGTCGACTCATCCTGATTCATGGTGACACAGCAGCGAAAGTCGCGGTGCGCAGGCACGCTGATCCCCGCGACGATCGACTCGATGTAGCGGCGATGATCGAGCAGTGGGGCAAGGCTGGCCCACGACTTTTCGTTCATCCGATTGCCTTCATCCAGAATGCAAACCCCGCCGCGAATCATGGCGGTCACCAAGGGCGATGCGTGGTACGCGATCTTGCCGCTCTCCGCGAGCACCGGTGTGACGAGCAAATCTTCCGGACGCGTGTCGGAGGTGCATTGGTAGATGTAAAGTTCCTGGTTCCGCATTCTCGCGGCAGCCATGGCGAGCGCGGTTTTGCCGATGCCCGGTGTTCCCACAAGTCTCGGGGTTAGTGGCAGGTCTTTCTCGTCGACCACCAGCCAGCAGGCCAGCAATTGGGACAGGATTTCGGATTGGCCGATCCATTCGTCCTCCGATCCGTGTGGTTGACTGGGAATCAGCCGAACCCCGCCGATTTCGAAATGGGGCGGGAGTGGGGAATCGTTTGTTTGCATAGGAGCATGGCTCTCCGGCGTAGTTTGGGTCTGACCCGTAATCGTATCCGCTCGACCGATTCGGGCCAAATGGGGGCCTGACCTGACTCGCGGCATGCTGGACGTACCCGCCGCACTCGGCGGACCTCCACAGCAGAGGGACTGCAGGCTTACACGAAGCGGTCGGGGGCTGAAGTTGTCGATTGTTTCGACAAAACAACCATTGCATGTCGTAATCAGTGACCTAGAGTTGCTCGTGCCTGTTACTCGCCGCCACCGGCGAGCCACAGTGACATGTGCCTCGTACGTGTCATCTGTGGCTCGGTCCGGTGTGTTTTCCCGCACGCTTCGCCTAGACCACGAATGCTTGCGACTTGATGGATTCACCGATCCATCCCCGCCCCTACGACCTACCGCCCTCCGAGTCACAGAGAACGGGCCGAAGATGATGAATCAGACACCGCTCACCACTGCGTTTCCTTCATCGATTCCATTTGGCGTGACGAATCCTGGCGTTACCGGCGTTCATGTTACCGGTCGTGCAAACGAATGCGTCGGCATTGCCGAGCAGGTCGATGCAACGTTTGCCGAAGTGGATCGGCTCACGCAGTTGCTGGGAGCCGACGACACAACGACATTCCGCCCGGCTCCGTATGCCGTTCCCGCGGGATTCAAGTTGTCGATCGTGATCCCGGTTTACAATGAATCGAGAACGATTCGGAATCTGTTGGGCCGGGTCCTTGCGGTGCCGCTGCCGAAAGAAATTATTATCGTCGACGATTGCAGCACGGACGGGACACGACAGGTTCTTCAGGAACTGGAAGGGTCGCCACTCATTACCGTGTTCTACAAGCCTGTGAATGAGGGCAAGGGCGCGGCGGTGCGAACCGGGTTCAGTTTGGCGACCGGCGATGTGGTGGTCGTGCAAGATGCTGACCTCGAATACAACCCCGATGATATTCCCGCAGTGGTGCGTCCGATTGTGGAGCAGCAGGCCGATGTCGTGTTTGGTTCCCGATTCATCGGGGAGACCGTGCAGGATAAATCGGCCATCCACCGATTCGGGAATCGATTGTTGACCAGCGCATCGAACTTCTTTACCGGCCTGCAGATCACCGACATGGAAACCTGCTACAAGGCGATGCGGCGATCGGTATTGGAAGGGATGCGGATCCGTCAAAACCGCTTCGGATTCGAACCGGAAATCACCGCGAAATTGTCGCGGCGCGGGGTGCGAATCTGCGAGGTTCCCATCCGCTATGCGGCTCGCACCTATGCCGAAGGGAAAAAGATCGGACTCCGCGACTTGTTCAACGCGTTGTACTGCATCGTCCGATACGGCGTGGCCGATTAGAGCCGGTACAGCATGGCCGATCAGCGTTCGATTTGAAACCGAACAGGCACCACAATCGTGGACTCGACCGCGATCGCGTTGCGACGTCCCGCTTCAAAGCGCCAGCGGCGAACAGCGGCGATCGCTGCGGAATCGAATTCCGCGTAGCCACTCGATTGATGAACGCGGATCGTCCCCGGCTTTCCTTCCGCCGAAACCGTGACCCGCAGCTTCACGAGCCCCTCAACACCCTGTGCGAGCAGTTCACGGGGATACTCCGGTTCGACATTAAATGTCGGTCGCGGCACGGAGTCGGTCTGAACGCCGGCCACCGAGGAACTGAACGGCATCGCCACTTTCGAGGCGCTGGATGGGCGGCTCGATGCGGCGCGGGGAATCGATTTCTCCACGGCTGCGGTCCGGTCCGACTCGAGCGGACGCGTTAGCGAAGGTGGGTCGGTCGCATCGGATCGGTCGAGCCGTTCCATGGTTGCAGTTCGCTGCGGCTCGAGTTGCACGGCAAGATCCTCGACCCTTGTTGCCCGGTTCGATTCCGACTCCTCGGCTACTCCGATCGGGATTTCACCCCGCTCGGATTCCATCCACGTTTGTCCGCTGAAGTCCTCGGGAACGACTGCGAGGCTGGATCGAGAATGGGGGACCGCAGGCTGCGGCGATGCGGATTCATGCTGGGGAGGAGTGGTGGGGCGATCAGGATCGGGTTGCACCTTGGCAGGTGGCAGTTCAAAAACGGTGCTCGGATCGAGCGAATCGGGCGAATCGATCCCGGGGCTCGAAGCGACAGCCAGCACGGAACCGTCTCGAGGCGGTTGGATGCGGATTTTCAGCATGCTGCCGGCCGGGATGGATGCCAGAACGACGAGAATGCCGGCCTGGACCGCGTGGCTGCTGACCACCGAGATCAACGTCTGTCGCACCCCCGACGACAGGCCGACGGGTGGTTTGAACGGCTTCAGTGGGGGAAAATCGGTAAAACCCATGCCGGATGATGGCCCAAACTGGCGATTGGTGCTGATCTGAACAGCCGTTGCCGATCGGAATCGCTAACGTTCTGCGATCGTGGCGCACGGAGCTGGTTCGTGTTTTGACTGCTGATGTTTATTGACGGGATTCCTAAAGGTTATCGTCCCCAGTCCGAGGCTCAAGGGCCCCCGTAAATTTGCTGGGCTCAGCCGGTGCACGGGGCTCAGGCGGTGAACGGGGCTCAGGCGGTGAACGGGGCTCAGGCGGTGAACGGGGCTCAGGCGGTGAACGGGGCTCAGCCGGTGAACGGGATTCGAGTGATATATCGCGATTTCGATTTTACCATTAAGCCCGGTGCTGTTCCTTTTCGACTGTCGGCGATCGTTTGCAGAGGTGGAAACCGACCGATTGGTTCCGGCCGATAGGAACGACGACCAGAAAAGGCGATCGTTCTGCTGGACTTATCGGGTCGTTTGAATGAGAATTGGGAGCGGTATGTCGCTCGAGTTGGCGGCAACAACCTACGCGGATATCTTCGCCGTGACTCAGCGACCTCGTTACATAACAGGAGCAATGGCAAACATGGTACGTTCGAAGCAGCGAGCATTTACGCTCGTCGAATTGCTGGTGGTGATCACCATTATCGGCATTCTGGTCGCGCTACTCCTCCCTGCGGTCAACGCGGCTCGTGAAACGGCCCGTCGGACGCAGTGCATGAATAACATGAAGCAACTTGCGCTGGCGACGGCGAAGTACGAAACCGACAACGGCAAGTACCCCGGATACGTGGAGCGCCTGCAGCCGGGCAAGGCCGGCGAGAAGGTAGCGACATGGATCGTGATGTTGTTCCCGAACATCGAGCGAAACGATGTCTATGATCTTTGGAGTGATCCGACGGTGCTGCCTACCGATCCCCGATTGCTGCCATTCATCAACTTTCTAAAGTGCCCGAGCAATCCGCAACGCAATGCGAACACCCCGGACAATTCGTATGTCGCGAATGCTGGTTGGTATCCAGACGACGGATTGGCGGCGAATCCGCTTTACTCCGAAAGCCCGAATAACGGTGTGTTTGTTGATGCCATTCCGATTCCGAAGGGATCGCCCTCCGGTCTGTATGTTCCGGCTCGAGTGAACCTCACGAATCTCCGCGATGGTGCCTCGAACACCATTGTGATCTCGGAAAACCTCGTCGCCGGTACGTGGAACATCGGCGGCAAGTACTATGCGAGCACTTCCGTGCAAGACGGGCTGAACGTGTTCTGCTGGCTGTACCGTTTCGATCAAGCCGCTCCGGCAACGGCACCCAGCAATTGCACGGAGGTAGAACTCCAAGCCAAGATCAACGGCTTGAAGCTCGATCCTCGACGTGATCCCACGACGCTGCGTCCGTCCGCGGAACATCCTGGCGGAGTCAACGTGGCGTTTGCGGACGGTCACATGATCTTCTTGCGTGAAACCATCGACTACCACGTACAGCAGCAATTGATGACCCCGTTCCATCGGGCATCGAATGCACCGTTCCCAGCTTTCCCGCTGTCGGATCGAGACTACCAGTAGTGGTGCTGCATCCGCTTGGATGCATGCAGCGATTGCGTAGTGAACCCTTCCCAGCCCGCCCGGCAATGCCCGGCGGGCTTTTTTCATCGACAAACGTCCGATTGCAGGCGTTTTGCACCGAGGGACTACCTGCCTTTGCAGCTGGCCGAAACCGCTACCGACCGATGTCACCCGAAAAACGAATTGCCAAACAAGTTGCTCTATTTATGGCAAGGCGCGATCGCATGAACGTTTCGGGGCAAGGAAAAACGGAAACTCTTGCGAATCTGGCAAGCTTTGCGGGCTGTAGGGGACATGTTGGATGAGGACGGCCCGAATCGTCGATACAATCGACAAGATACGTGGTACCCGAACCCGAATCGGTAGTTTGCAGATCGCCCCGCCGCACCTGTGCCCGCTGCCCCGGATACCCATCTGGCCACCGACCTTCGCACCGACATGCCTTCATGTTTGTTCGTTGTCCACTGCCCGTTTGACGTAATGGTGAGCCGTTTGGAAACCCGATGGATCAGGATCGCGGCCGAGTTGGGCCTTGATCGAAACTTTGTTCGTACGCAATAGATGACGATGGAATTCGCACTCGTTGTAACACTCCTGGTTCTCGTTGGTTTGATCGCAGCGTTGGCTGTTGAAAAATGGCCTGCCGAAATCGTGATGCTGGCGGCGCTGTTGGTGCTGATCGTCTGCGGTGTAGTGAAGCTGGATGACGCGTTGAAGGGGTTTGCGAACCCGGCCATGCTGACGATCGCCGCCCTGTTCGTCGTGGGTGCCGGTTTGCAAGCGACGGGCGCCGTGGAGTATCTAAGCCTGTGGCTTCTTGGTCGTCCCAAGCAAGGGACTCCCCTGTTACGACTGATCGGTCCCGTTGCTGCCTTGTCATCGTTCATGAACAACACGCCGCTGGTGGCGTTCTTTCTGCCAATCTTTGTGCACGTCGCGAAGAAGCTGCGTGTTTCGCCCTCCAAGCTCCTGATTCCGTTGTCCTATTCCGCGGTGCTCGGCGGTACCTGCACGCTGATCGGTACCAGCACGAACTTTGTGATCGACGGCGAAATGCGCTCGCATGATATGCCCGGCCTCGGCATGTGGGAGCTGGCCTGGATCGGCGTTCCGGTCACCATCGTCGGGTTGATCTACTTAAGTACTTTCGGCCAACGACTGTTGCCGGATCGAACCGACCTGCTGGAGTACGCCGAGTCGCATCCGCGTGAGTACACAGCGGAGTTGATTGTCCAACCCACTTACGCATTGATTGGCCAAACGATTCGCAAATCGGGTCTTCGAGATCTACCGGGCTTGTACCTCTATGCAATCGAGCGTGACGGAGTGCGGTTGTTGCCAGTTTCGCCCGAAGAACCGATTCGAGTTGGCGACATCCTGTGTTTTTCGGGGTTGGTAGGCACGATCCTGGACACCCAGAGGATTCGGGGGTTGGAGCCCGTTGAGCATCATCCCGCACTGAACGCATCCAACGGCATGAACGCCTCGATGAATTCGCTGGAAGGCCTTCCCCCCCTGCCGTCACCCCGCTCCGGGTCCGTTTTATGCGAGGCGGTGATTTCTCCGGCGTCGCCCTTGATCGGCACAACGGTGAAGGACACCGATTTTCGAACTCGATATCAAGCGTCGATTATGGCCGTGCATCGCAGCGGCGAGAAACTGCAGCAGAAGATTGGGCAGATCGAGCTGCAGGCTGGCGACACGCTGCTGATCGATGCGCCTGAAAACTTCGCAAAGCGCTGGCGCAACTCGCGCGATTTCATTTTGGTGTCCGGTCTCGAAGATTCAGCCCCAGTCGAGCACCATCGAGCATGGTTGGCCTTGATGATCTTCGCTGCCGTCGTTTTAGGCATGACGGTATTCACGGAAAAGGCAACGCTGGTGGCACTGGTTGGCGCAACGATCACGGTCTTTACCGGCTGCCTTTCGGCTCGCGAGGCCCAGCGGGCGATCGACCTGCCGGTGTTGTTGCTGATCGCCACATCCCTTGGAGTAAGCAAGGCACTCGATACGAGTGGTGCAGCCGAGTGGATCGCAGGGCACCTTCTTTCCT
>JBJOLO010000768.1:0-2530 GCA_046045565.1 Planctomycetota bacterium
CCTGGGGATGCTCGCCTTTGGCAGTGGATCGCGTCTGACACTGGAACGCTTGAGTCAGTTCACTTATCGCGCGATGCAGCTCGCAGTTCTGCTGTTGGCGGTGGGCACCTTTTTAGGCGGCTGCTGGGCGGCGGAATCGTGGGGACGATTCTGGGGGTGGGACCCCAAAGAGGTCGGTGCGCTTGTGGCGTTGATTTGCTACGTGATTCCGCTGCACGCTCGCTATGTGGGATGGGTGCGCGATTTCGGGCTCGCGGTGTCGGCGGTGCTCTGTTACGCGTCGATTATTGTTTCCTGGTACGTCATCAATTTTCTGCTCGCGGCCGGACTGCACAGCTATGGATTCAGTGCGGGAGGCGGTTGGGGCATGCTGTGGGCTACCGTACTCAATCTGG
Organism: Planctomycetota bacterium; assembly: GCA_046045565.1. Classification (GTDB taxonomy): domain Bacteria; phylum Planctomycetota; class Planctomycetia; order Pirellulales; family Pirellulaceae; genus VGZA01. The sequence goes on from JBJOLO010000768.1 coordinate 396, forward strand.
AGTGGCTACTCGTAACGTGTTACCTCTACGGTCGTCGGCCTGCGAGTTCCGAAGCCGACGCAGCAGCCCGGCAAGCACCGGCTTCGACGGGCGACGGAGCCTCCCCGATGCAAGCCGCTTCCATCTAAGCTCTGATGGGCGCGTTTATCGGGACGATTATGCCGGTCAAGCCGGTCGATGCGTCGGTCTCGCTCGCAGTGTTTGTGGCCCATAATTATCATGGACAGCCGTCATCGAAATTGGGGGGAGCGGTATGCGGGTAGGTAATCGGTCTATTTCACGGAAATTCTGCGCCGCGATTGTGATCGTCGGCGGAGCGCTGCTGGCGACAAGTGTGCGGGCCAATCCGGCGCTGGAGGGATACCTGAATCAGGAATCGCTCGCAAAACAACTCGTTGAACTCGATCGTTCCGACTTGGTAAAGCTCGAGTCGATCGGGCTATCGCGCGGTGGTCGAAACATTTGGGCCTTGACGGTGGGCAGCGGTGACGGGCCGGCGTTTGCCGTGGTGGGGAATGTGCAAGGTGCACACCTCGTCGGCAGCGAATTGTGTTTGCGGATGGCGCAGCAACTCGTGCGGCGTGCCGAGGCCGACGAGGCGATCAGGAAACTGCTGCAGCAGCACACGTTCTATTTCATCCCACGCCCCGATCCGGATGCCAGCGAAAAGCTGTTCGCCGCTCCATGGCGATTGCCGGCGGGAAATGATCGTCGCACCGACGATGATCGCGATTTTGAAATCGCCGAAGATCCGTTCGAGGATCTGAGCGGCGATGGTTGGATTACCATGATGCGCGTCGCAGACGACGCAGGTACCCACATTCCGCATCCGGATGATCCTCGCGTGATGATTGCTGCGGACAAGAACAAAAATGAGCGGGGACGGTATCGCATTTACACGGAGGGACGAGATAACGACGGTGATGAGCAGTGGAACGAAGACGCAGGGGATGGCGTTGCACTGGATCGGAGTTTTCCGTTCCGCTATCAACCGTTCGGACCGAATCGCGGTCCGCATTCGGCGTCAGAGCCGGAAACGCAATCGCTGATCCATTTCCTGTTCGATCGACCTCGGATCGCGATGATCGTCTGTTTCAGTCCCGACGAGAACGTCATTCACACCTGGAAGCCGAACGGCGATTTGGAACGCCAGCGGATTAAGACGGCCGTGTTGGGTGCCGATGCGCCGGCTTACGAGTATTTCTCCGGCGAGTACAAACGGTTGGCGGGAATCAGCGAGGCGCCGGGGGCCGCGGATGCGCCGGGAAGCTTTGCGGGCTGGGCCTATTTTCATCGAGGCGCCTGGAGCCTCGCCATTCGTGGCTGGTCGATTCCGAAAGTCGAACCAGAGGGTGACCAGAAGCCGAAGGACGGTCGGGCGGCGGACGAGCTGAACGCGTTGCGTTGGCTGCAACGCGAAAAAATGGATGGATTTCTCGCCTGGAAAGCGGTCGACCATCCTGACTTTCCCGGGAAGCAGGTTGAAGTCGGCGGATTTCGACCCGGCGTGTTCCTCAACCCGCCCGCGAAGGAGTTGGATGGACTGGCCGAGAAGCACATGCAATTCCTGCTCGGCCTGCCGCCGCTTCTGCCGCAAGTCAGCATTGCCCAGACGCGTGTCGAAGTCCTGGGTGCCAATGTCGTGCGCGTGACGGCCACCTGTTTGAATCGCGGTTACCTCGCATCGATGCCCGAGATGGGGCAAGTGAATGGCCAGGCTTACCCGCTGCAGATCGCGCTGACTGCGCCTGCGAATACCAAATTCCTGCGAGGCAGTCCCCGCCAGCGAGTCCCGAGGCTGACGGGAAATGGCGGTTCGCATGAGGCGTCGTGGTTGCTGCGGTTACCGGGGCCCCCGCCCGCTTCACTGAAGCTTCAGCTTGCAGCGCCTGCTGTTGGAACAAGCAGCGTGGATTTGGAAATCAAAGGTGGTTAGGCGCGGTCGCGATCTTGCATTCGCCCTTACAGCGATGTGCGTGCGTGAATAGGTTGCGCGGATTATTCGATGGAGATCGCAAGTCACTAAGCGGTAAAAAGGTCATGAATACACATCCGATCAGATCGAAGCTTGCAGAGATGAATGCCGAGTGCCCGGGGATGCCGTACACCGTTTCCCCTTCCGCCGACGCGTCGCG
>JBJOLO010000807.1:0-10029 GCA_046045565.1 Planctomycetota bacterium
CGTCCGGGCTGAGCGTGATCTACCGGATCCATGACGGATGGGCTTGCGGTTGGTTCCAAAGGATGGAGGGAGGTTCGCTGTCGAGTTTCCACGCGATCAGCCGTCCCCAGGTGTCGCTCGAATAGGCGACGGGTTGTTGCGGGTGCAGGGCGATCGCGGAAACCCAACCATCGTGTCCGGCAAGCGGGGCAAGTTCGGCGTAGCGTGGCCCTTTTGAAGTTGGCTCGTTCGTGGTTGCTCCAGGCTGGGCTCCCGCTGGTGCTGTGTCGATCGGTTTCGAGAGGTCCCAGCGATGAATGCGACCGTCCCGGCCTGCGGCATAGAGCGTGCGTCCATCGGCGGAGAATCGCACGAGCGACATTTGTCGTTCGGTCGGGATCATCGTGATCGGTTTGACGGTGGGAGCCATGCGTGGGTTGCAGACGTTTTTGGGCAGCGTTGTTTTGAGGTGGAGGAAAGCGGAACGGACGATGGTGACTACGCGAGCAATTCTTTTACAGCGTGGCAACGTTCGTTTGCGATCGGCAAAGGCTGGCCGTGGTTGTCGTATTCGACCTTGGTGGAGTCGATGCCGAGTGCATGAAACCAGGTGTGGAACATATGGCCGATATCGTACGGTTCGGTGGTAACGTAGGTGCCGCTCGCATGGGTTTCACCGACGACCAGTCCGCGTTTGATTCCGCACCCGGCCGTGACCAGCGACCATGCCTCGGGCCAATGATCGCGTCCGAGATGCCCATTGATCCGCGGTGTGCGTCCGAATTCGCTCATGGCGATCACCAGTGTGTTGTCGAGCCTCCCGGACTCGGCGAGATCTTCAATGATTGCGGCGAAAGGCTGGTCGAACTTCGGCACGAGACTCAGACTGCCGTTGAAATTGTCGCCGTGCGAATCCCATCCGTACGAATTCACCTTCACGAACCGGACGCCGGCTTCGAGCATGTGGCGGGCCAGCAGCAGGTGTCGGCCGAGGTCATGGGAGCCGTATCGTTCGACATCGCGTGGTGAATTGCGGCTGGGATCGAACAGGGACTGCCGATTCATTAACTCCTGACCCATGCGAAATACGAACCGGTTTGCATCGACGGCGCGACGATCGCGGGTCTTGGCGTAGTGCTGATCGAATTGATCACGCAGTGCTGTGCGTTCTTGAAGATCTTGCTCGCTGACTGCCGGGTTGCGGATCATGTTGTCGGGCGGCTTTCCGTCGCCGAAGGCCAGCGATCCGTATTCGGGACCGAGAAACCCCGCATCCTTATAGATGAAGCCTCCGCTGAGCGGTTTGATCCAAACGTAGGGAGGCAGTCCGCTGTCGTTCGGTCCCAGCAGTTTGGTGACGGCCGAGCCGAAAAACGGATAGACGACGCCCCGGTTTTGCGGATCGCCGCGCTGAATGCGATCGACGCCCGACGAGTGGGCATCGTCTTGCGTGCAGAGACTGCGGACGACGGCCAGGTGGTGCATCTGCCTGGCGGTCTTCGGCATCAGTTCGCTGAGGTGAATACCGGGAACCGAAGTGGCAATGGCGCGAAAGGGGCCGCCGAATTCCGTGTTCGGCTTCGGATCCCAACTCTCCAATTGACTGATGCCGCCGTCGAGCCAGATGAAGAGCACCTGCTTATTTTGCTTTTGCAATGTCCGGGACCACGCATCGACGCTGGTCAGATCGAGACACTGCGTTGCGCTCAACCCCAGAGCAGCGCTGAAAGCGCGGCCCATCCATCGTCGACGCGACAGGCGGTGTTCCAGCGGATTGCAACGTGGATGACGTTTCATGGTGAGGCGACGGACAGGCGTGACGAAATTCGCTCTCGTAAACTGCGGCGGATCGATTCCAATGCAGCTTAATGATTCAGGCAAAACTCGGTGGATGCAAGCATCGCCCACGCGAGGTTGGTCAGCGCCGTCGATCGACGATCGGCATGCTTTTGCAAATAGTCGACGACCGTCTGTTGTTCCTCGGACGACGGTTTACGGCTGAACACGCTGAGATACAGTTCATCGGCAGCGTCCTCAGGAGCCGCCATGCTCAGGAGTCGATCGAGGAGGTTGCCGGGTTTGGGGGTGAGGAAATCAAGGATCAGTGGATCATTCATCAGGAACAAGGACGATTTCAGCGACGGCGAGAAGTCAATCTCCGGATCCTGGGGTACGTTGCCGAACGCTTTGACGAATGCGGCTCGCGCTTTCTCAAGTGGATCCGGCGCATCCTTTCCCAGCTGATTCTTGTCTGGCGGATTTTTGTCCGGCGGATTTCCGGCGCTAGCGGGCGATGTGGCGGCGGGAGGCGAGGCGACGGTACCTGGCATGGTTCGAGGACCGGTGGCCACGATGACGCTGTGCAACAGCTGTTCGGCAGAGAGTCGCCGCTCGCGAGCCCAGCGGTATCGACTGGAGGCGTCGGTGTCGATGCCTTGAGGGACAGCGCTGCCTTCCGTGATGGCGCTACCTTGCGGGATGGTGGAGCTTCGCTGGTAGGTGTCGGTGAGTGCGATGATTCGCAGCATTTCCCGGAGGTCGAATTTTCGCGAGATCATTTCGGCGTTCAAGAACTTCACGACTTCGGGATGCGAGGCCGGGTTGTCGGCGTGAATTTGATCGAGCGGATTGATCAGGCCTTGGCCGAGCATCACGAACCACAATCGATTCACAATATTGGTGACGAAAGCTTGGTTTTCCCCGCGAGGAAGTTCTTGCGAGATCAGCTGCATCGGCCGGAACTTGGGCGTGCCCGGAAAGCTGGTCTTGGGATCGGGGGGCACCAACCATTCCTGATCTTTTTCGAATCGCGCGATTTCGATTTCAGCTCGCCCGGGGACGCGCGGTGCCGTCGTTTTGGGTGTCGGGTCGAAGACGGAGTTGAAGTCGAGCTTCTTTGCCAAAACTTTTTCGCCAACCGCGGGGAATTTTACATCCGATCGGATGAACGAATTCTGGTAGACGATGAAGAGGCCTTGAAAGTCAGCTTGTTGGTACGCGGCGATTTGAAGGTGGTTGTGGCACTGCGCGCACTGCAGGTCCATGCCCAGGAACATCCGGCCGATATCACGAGTTAGCCCGGGATAGTCGGTGTCCTGCTGCCCGACTTTTTCGAGGCGACGCGTGTGAAAAAACGCAGCGCCTCGTTGTGGCTCCTGGTTCGGATCCGGATCCAGAATCTCGCGGACGATCTGATCCCAGGGCTTGTTTTGCTGAAAGGCCGATTCGAGAAAACGGAACCACTCCGGATGGTCACCCCTTCGTTCCATCAACATGGCATGGAACAGGTCGCGCATGCGGACGGCATATTCGGGACTTGCCAGAAGCTTGTCGATTAACTCGCGTCGCTTCGCCGGGGCGCTATCGGCAAGGAAGCTGCTCGTTTCTGCGTGGCTGGGGATTCGTCCGGCGAAGTCGAGATAAATTCTGCGGACGAAGGCGGCGTCATCGCATCGGGAAACCGGAGGTGAGTCCGAGTCGGACCGTTGGATCAGCTGATCAAGTTGCCGCGCGACCTCTTCGACCTTGGAAAGATCCTGAGCCGCGGTGCGATTCGAACCGCCAAATAGGAAAGCAAGACCTCCAAAGGATACCCATCCCAGCAACGTGACGAGGGCGAGCGGAGAGCGACGAGCACCGCGTCGAGGAGCGGCGCATCCTGGCGTGGGTATGGAAAGGTTGCGTTGTCGCCGTTGACGAAGTCGCGCTGGAATCATGGCAGGCTGCGGGCCCTATTGGCCGAGAGTTGCAATTCTCCGGCCAGGTGAGGTTTGCGATGGCGATGATTCTACCGGGATGCCTTTCCGGGATCCAGCATTTTTACCCGTCGTCTTTACCAGTCGTCGCTGCGAAACGGCGATGCCGGCAGGCCATCGCGATTGTAGAGATTCGCACCGTCGGGATTCATGGAGAATGCGTACCGTACCGCGACCGGTGCCGGAACGTCGGGATGCGTGCACACAACCGTATCGCCCTCAATGCGTGCGTCAGCCCAAACCCATTTGCGATCACTGCCTGCGATGGCGAATCGCTGGAGCTTGCCAACTTTTTCGGGTTGGAAAGCCGATCGTCCTGTCTTCTTACCGGCAGTCAGTCCCGCCCCGACATGATCGAATTCGACCACAGCGCGATTTCCGGCAATCCGCAGGTTCTTAAACAGAGGACCCGATGGCTCGATCTTCTTGCCGTATTGATTCGCCAGCGCCCATCGTGCGAGTCGTTCACCAACGTCAGCCTTGTTCTTCGGGTGGATGTCGTCGGCGTCACCGATATCGATGGCTACCGCCATGCCGGTTTTCGGTAACGCTAGGCATTGCCGTTGCGCGTCGCGGAAGAACGCCCATCCATCGCCGCCCGCAGGTTGATCAGACGGCTTTTGCCAAGCAGCGAGCTGCACAAAGTAGAAGGGGAGTTCGGGATCGCCGAACCACGTTCGCCAGTCGTTGAGCATCGCACGTTTCTTCTCCAGGTACTGCACTCCATCCGCTGCACTGCCCGCGTTGTTTTCCCCCTGGTACCAAAGGACGCCTCGCAAGGCGAAAGGAATCAACGGGGCAATCATTCCGTTATGCAACGTGACACAGCGCGGGCGAAACATTTTTTCACCGAAGGGGAATTCGGGAACCGGCGGCGGCATCGGTACCGGTTTTCCGTCCCGCATCGCTTCGCGAGCCTGCATCGTCCAAGCTTCCAAGGCGGGCACTGCCGCTGCCAAGTCCGATTGATACGTGGCAAGCGACTCGCGCATCATCTTGCCGTATTGGGCCAGGGCAGGTGTTTCCATTAACGTTTTCTGGGACATCCAAAGTTCGATGTTGGTTCCGCCGACACTGGAACGCAGCAATCCGATCGGCACATCAATTTCCTGCTGCAGCCGTTTTGCAAAGTAGAAGCCGACTGCGGTGAAGCCCGGAGCCGTTTGCGGTGAGCAGGGAAGCCAGCGACCTCTCACGTTTTGTTGCGGCGTTGCAGCGAAATGCAGATCGACGCCGAAATGACGCAGGTGTGGCAGATCGGCCGTGCGGATATCTTCGGGAGCATCGCAGCCGCCCAATCCCCACTCCATGTTGGATTGCCCGCTGCACAGCCATACGTCGCCAATCAGGATGTCGCGAACCGTGAGCTGGTTGCGGCCGGTAACTTCGAGAGCCGTGGGGACCTTGGATGCAACCTGCGGTTTCAGCATCACCTGCCACCGGCCGTCCGGACCGGCCGTCGCGACGGCGGAATCCGCATTCAGCCTCACACGCACTTCCTCGCCAGGGTCCGCCCAGCCCCAAACGGGAAGCGGGCGATTTCGCTGCAAGACGGCGTGATCCGAGAACACGGCTGCCAATCGCACATCGGCCACGGCGAAGTTGGGTATCCAGAAATACACCAGTGAAACCAAGAGCATCGCAACTCGCAGCAATCGAATTCGCAGCATCATTATTCACCTATCCCACTTGCAGTACTTGCCCGGACCAGAACGTCTGATTAGGCCAATCCATCATGGCAGGTCGGCAGGATAGGAAATTCGGGTGCTCGCTGCCATAGGACGCTACACTTTCGAGCGACCACCATCCACGGTATAACGCGAGCTGTACCTAGGCCGAACTCTCGTTGCCAAAAGACCAAACGGGAGCATGTCGCCGGGCGTTTCCTGTCGGGCGTTTGTTGTCGGGACGGTTGCGAGAGCGTCGCGGTTCAAGTCGGTATCCATGTCCGATGGTTTGCGGGAAGTCGGGTTTTCACGAAGCTTGCATGCACGAGTTGGGATTAGCGCAGAACATTCTTGACATCGTCCGCGAGCACACGCCCGCGAATCGTATTGCGGCCGTCCGCCGGGTGCGTGTCGACGTGGGACGCATGGCCGGAGTCGTGGTCGAGTCGCTGGACTTTTGCTTCAGCACGCTGATTGCAACGACGCCGATGTCGTCTGCGCGATTGGAATGTCGAACGGTGCCGCTGCGGGTCGCGTGCGAGACTTGCGGTGGAACGTCGGAGTGCGAAGGGGATTGGTTTGTCTGCCCTGGCTGCGGCAGCAGTCGCACGCGCGTGGTCGCAGGCATGGATCTGCGGGTCAGCGAAATCGAATTGGAAGATGATCCCGGGCAGGGTGAATGGGGTACCCGTGAACGAGAGGCCCGATGAATAACGATCCAGTGATTCGGAGGCAGGCACATGAGTGTGATCACGATCGAGCGGCAGATTTTGGAGAAGAACGACGAGATCGCGCGGGCCAATCGGGCGCGTTTCGAGCAATCGGGGATCTTTGCGATCAATCTGGTTAGCGCGCCGGGGTCGGGAAAGACCCGGATTCTTGAGCAATGCCTGGAGCGGCTCAAGGCCCGGATTCGCATCTGTGTGATTGAAGGGGATGTGCAAACCGACTTGGATGCGCAGCGAGTGGCTCGATATGACGTGCCGGTCGTCCAGATCGTGACGCGGGGCGGCTGTCATCTGGAGGCGAGGCTTGTTCAGGACGCGCTGACGCGTCTGGATCTGGCCGGAGTTCAGCTGCTTGTGATCGAGAACGTTGGCAATCTGGTGTGCCCCGCGAATTATGATCTTGGCGAGGCAAAAAAAGTGGTGGTGGTCAGCACGACCGAGGGTGCCGACAAACCGCTGAAGTATCCCACGATGTTTCGAAACGCATCGGTTTTGCTGATCAACAAAATCGACTTGCTGCCCTACGTCGATTGCGATTTGGAGGCGTTGCGTGAAAACGCGCTCAAAATCAATCCTGATCTGCAGATCTTTCCACTCTCCGCCAAGACAGGAGAGGGTATGGACGTTTGGTGCCATTGGCTGCTTGAAAAAAGTGTCACGAGGCGATGATGAAGCGGATCCGCCTGGTGATTCGCGGAGCGGTGCAAGGCGTTGGCTTTCGGCCGTTTGTGTATCGGACAGCCACGGCGTTGGGATTAAACGGCTGGGTACGTAACACCGGACAAGGCGTCATCATCGAGGCGGAAGGTCCGGCAGCGGGACTCGCGGAGTTTTTGCTCGCGGTTGACCGCGACAAGCCGTCCCCAGCTCACGTTCACAGTTTTGAGTACCTCTTCCTTGAACCGCGCGGCATGCAGGGGTTTGCGATCCAGGAGAGCGAATCCTCGAGCAACGCTGATGTCCTGGTGCTGCCCGATATCGCGACGTGTACCGCTTGCGTGTCGGAGATCTTTGATTCCTCGAATCGGCGTTATCGATATCCCTTCACAAACTGCACGCACTGCGGTCCGAGGTACTCGATTGTCCGGTCGCTGCCGTACGATCGTGGCAATACGTCGATGCAGGGATTCGAAATGTGTTCCGCCTGCCGGCGGGAATACAGCGAGCCAGCCGATCGTCGTTTTCATGCGCAGCCTATTGCCTGTCCGGTATGCGGGCCGCAAGTGGAATTGCGGGACGCGGATGGCACGACGCTGGCGACGGCCGATCGGGCGATCCGGTCTGCGGCCGAACAGGTGCTCCTCGGCAGGATTGTTGCGGTCAAGGGGATCGGCGGGTTTCAGCTATTGGTCGATGCGCGCGATGCGCAGGCGGTGGATCGATTGCGAGATCGAAAACACCGAGACGAAAAACCGTTGGCCGTGATGTACCCCGATGAGGCATCGGTGCGACGCGACTGCGACGTGTCCGCGCTCGAGTTGCGGTGCCTGCTTGCGCCCGAGGCACCGATTGTGATTCTTCGCAGGCGAGCGGATGCGGTGCTCTCGAATCGCATTGCGCCCGGAAATCCCGATGTGGGGGCGATGCTGCCTTATTCCCCGCTGCACCATTTGCTCATGAGTGACCTTCGTGTTCCTGTGGTGGCGACGAGCGGCAATTTGTCGGACGAACCGATCTGTATCGAAGAGCAGACTGCATTCGATCGATTGTGTGGCGTGGCCGATTATTTTCTGGTGCATAACCGTCCCATCGTGCGTCCTGTTGATGATTCCGTCGTGCGCATCATTCTAGGAGGCGAGCAGATCCTGCGGCGTGGGCGGGGATACGCGCCCTTGCCGCCGTGCGTTATTCCGATGGCTCCAGGCGATTCGCGGCCGGCAGCAATCCTTGGACTTGGCGCGCACATGAAAAACAGCGTCGCCCTTTCGGTGCGTGATCAGATTGTGGTCAGCCAACATCTCGGTGATCTGGAATCGGAAGATGCGTGCAACATGTTTCGTCGGACGGTCGATGATCTGCGAAGCTGGTATGCGGAATCGATCGATGCCTGCGTTGTCGATCAACATCCGGACTATTTTTCCACTCGGTATGGTCAGACGACAGGATTACCCCTGACGGCGATTCAGCATCACGCCGCGCATGTGTTTTCGTGCATGGCCGAGAATGAATTAGAAGGAGATGTGCTGGGGGTCGCCTGGGACGGGACCGGTTATGGACCGGACGGCTCGATTTGGGGCGGCGAGTTTCTCGTCACCAGCGGTGCGGACTGGCAGCGAGTGGGTACCATTCGCAGTTTCCGACTGCCCGGCGGATCGCAAGCGGTGCGTGAACCGCGTCGCTCCGCTTTGGGCGTCTTGTTTGAAATTCAGGCCGAGGCGGCTTTCGAGCCCGGTGCAAGTGAAGTCAGTCGCATGTTTTCTTCCGTGGAACTTGCAAACTTCCGCTCGATGCTCACACGCGGTGTGAATGCCCCCTCGACCACCAGCGTGGGGCGTCTTTTCGACGCCGTGGCGTCGCTCTTGTCGTTACGGCATCGATCCGGTTTCGAAGGCCAGGCGGCCATGGACGTCGAATTCGCCGCCATTCAGGCCAATCAACGCGATGCAGATCAACGCGACGCCGATCCAACGGAGAGGGTGTGGATACCGATCCGCGAGCGACTTTCATCAGCGCTGGATGGCCGTGATCCGAAACTCCAACCACGTTGGGTCCTGGATTGGGAACCTTTCGTCGCAACGCTTGGATCGCGGATGAAAGCCGGTGCGTCAATTTCACTCTTGGCAGCCGAATTTCACGAAGTACTTGCGCGGGCGATCGTCGGGATCGCCGAGCGGTGCGGGCTGGAGCGAGTGCTGTTGACGGGCGGGTGTTTCCAAAACCGTCTGCTGACGGAGTGCTCGGTGCGGCGATTACGCATGTCGGGTTTCAAACCGTTTTGGCATCAGCGTGTGCCACCGAACGACGGCGGTATCGCGTTGGGGCAAGTTTACGCGAAGCAGTTGCAGTGGACGCGGGATCGCGGTGGGGAAAAGAGAAGGGGAGCCAGTGACGCTCCGTCGTGAGCCTTGACCGGTGAGCGACGTGATGAGCTCGACTTGGTGGGCTCGACGTGATGGGCTCGAAGGAAGGCGACAAGGGGTAAGCAGTTGATTCGCTCGGTGCCGTTTGTAAGAATCCGGTACAGTGACTCGCGCGAAGCACTCCGCATGTCTCTATGGAAAACGGCAGGAGATTCGAACCGTGTGTTTGGCAGTGCCCGGAAAAGTGGAGAGCATTGATGACGTGGATCCGGTGTTGCGCAGCGGGCGTGTGAGTTTCGGCGGCATTGTGAAGGTGGTTAGCCTGGCGTGTGTTCCGGAGGCGACGGTGGGTGACTACGTCTTGGTGCATGCGGGGATGGCGATCAGTACCGTCGATGAGTCGGAGGCGGAAAAAGTATTTGCCTATTTGCGGGAACTGGGCGAGTTCGACGACCTCGCGGCGTCGTCGGGTGACGTGCCATGAAGTACGTAGATGAATTCCGGGATCCGCAGGCGGCGAGGCGATATGCGGATGCGATTGCTGCGCTAACGACAAGATCGTGGACGATCATGGAAGTGTGCGGCGGCCAGACGCACGCGATCGTGAAATACGGCATCGATGAATTACTGCCGCCGTCCCTGCAGATTGTGCACGGTCCCGGTTGTCCGGTATGTGTGACCCCGGTGGAGATGATCGAGCGTGCGTTACAGATCGCTGCGCGGCCGGAGGTTGTGTTTTGCTCCTTTGGCGACATGATGAGGGTACCGGGGCGGTCGGGTGATTTGCTTTCGGTACGTGCACGGGGTGGCGACGTACGGATGGTGTATTCGCCGATCGATGCGGTTGAGATCGCCAAGCGGAGTCCGGATCGTGAGGTGG
>JBJOLO010000811.1:0-9219 GCA_046045565.1 Planctomycetota bacterium
ATCAAACCAAACTCAAGGCCACGATCGATCAACTCGATCGTCCCACAGCGGCTTCGAAAGACGAAGTCCGTTCCTACGCCCTCAAGAATGTTCAGGCCATTGCGGTGTTGCCGGCCTTGCAATCGCTCTCGCCGCGGATGACGTTGATCGCCGATGCCACCTCGAATCGCATCGTCGCCACCGGTTCTCCCAACGATCACGAGCAACTTCAGCGTTCGATCGATCGATTGATTGGTGGAGCGAATGGTGAACCCGTTCAAGTGCGGACCTATTCCGTGCCGTTTGGTGATTTGACAACGCTGCCCGCAGTTCTGGCACAAGTAGCCCCCCAGGCGGTCATTAGTTCCGACGCCGTCTCACGCACCGTCATCGTCTGGGGAACCGAGCAGAACCAAAGTCGGGTGGCCGAAGCGCTGCAACAACTCAGCCAAACAGCGGAGTCACGCTTGGAACTTCGCGTGTATCCGCTTCCGCCGGGGCGTGCATCAACGTTGCGAACCTCGTTGGCGACGCTGTTTCCGACCGTATCCGTGGCAGTGGACAGCACGAGCAACCGGTTGATTGCGATCGCTCCGAAAGAAGTGCATTCGCAAATCGCAAAGATCCTTGAAGGGACGCAGGAGGCCGATCCCAAATTGCAACGACTGGCACGCCGCTACGATCTGCCGTCCGACCTCCGCGCGGCGATGGTGACCGTAATTCCATCGGGGGTGCCGAATGCAACGATCGTCACGCCGGCCACCGATCTCAAGTCGCCCCTTGTGGTCTTGGCCAGCGAGGAGGACCACACTCGAATCGCTCGACTTATCGACGAGATGAAACTCGATATGGCGGAGGAGAAAAGCGAACCGACCGCGCGGGTGTACACGCTCGACAAAGCGGATCCGCTCGCCTTCGCGGCGCAGGTCGCTGAATTGCGTCCGAATGCCAAGATTATTGCCGGGACCGGCACATCGCGACTGGTGATTTCAGATACTCAACCCGGCCACGAAAAGCTGGAAAAGATGCGTGCCGAATTCGAAGCGGTTTATGCGCAGTCGACTGGCAGTCAACTGCAGATCTATCGCCTGAAGGCGATGAGGCGGTCGCAAGCAACCGAATTGCTGACGGCGTCACTCGGCACCAAGATCAAGCTGCTGACGATGACCGATCCGCAATTGCTTGCGGTCTCCGCGACCGCTGCAGATCAGGCACAGGTGGCGGAAACGTTGAAGATGGTTGAGCAGTTTGCGCCGGAGGATGACCAAAAAATACGCGTCTTCAATCTGGACCCTGCCACGGCGGACGCTGCCACGGTCGCGCTCACGCTGCGCGGTGGATTGCCGGCGAGCGCCACGGTTCAAGCCAACGCCACAACGAACTCACTGATCGCCATCGCCCCGGGCGCCGTCATGGTGCAACTGGAGGCCATGCTCGGCGATATGCAAAAGCAATTGCCCGCGTCCCTGCAGCGGCAGACCCGCATCCACTGGCTCACGTCTTCCGATCCGGTCGCCGCCGTCAAAGTGTTACAGGCGTTGTTGCCGAAGGCGACCTTCGCGGCCGACGCGCAGGCCCGTAGCATTGCGGCGACGGCGACGGCCGCCGAACACGAGCAAATCGCGGAATTTGTGAAGGGCCTGAACGTGCCCCGCGACGAGGCATCGGAAACCCGCGCGTACCCGCTTAAGAATCGGGATGCCGTGTCGCTGCAGCGTGCGCTTGTGTCGGGCTTCCCGGCCGCGACGTTCGCCGCCGATGCGGTGAACGGAGAAATCCTCGTGACCGCGAAACCATCGGACCACAAGCAGATAGCCGAGATCATCGACAAACTGAACCAATCGCCGGGCAAGACCCCGTCGCTTTCGACCTTCCGGATTCAGTTCTCGGAACCGCGGATCGTCGCGTCGGCGATTCAACAGGCTTTCGGCAAACGCACCGATGTGGGCGTGAGTTTCGATGATGCCTCACGAGCCGTGTTTGTAGTGGCGATGAGCGACGAAACCGCGATCGCACGTCAGATCCTGGAAAAGATTGATGTCGCTCAAGCCCCCGGACCCGAACGTCAACTACGGATGTTTTCCGTCAAGGGCATGGATGGAAACTCGCTGGTGGAATCGATCCGCACTCTCTACAAGGATGCGCACCCTCATGTTGATATTCGCTACGAACAGCAGCAGGAGCAATTGATCGCAATCGCCGGCCAGCAGCAATTAGAGGGAATCGACCGGCTCCTTAAGCAGTTCGATCAGCCTCAACGCACGCTGGAATTGTTCACCCTCAAGTCGGTCGACCCGAATACCGCGCGTACCGCGATCGAGTCGTTATTCGCCGATCAGCCTCGTTCGCAATCGCCGATGATCTCAATCGATGATTCCAGCCAGCAAATCCTCGTGCGCGGAACCACCGAGCAGTTAGCTCAAATCCGCGAACTGATGAGGAAGCTGGGCGAGAACACCACGACGGTTGGACCTCGGGTTGAGGGCAGTCGGATTCGCACGATTCCGGTGGGACGCGACTCGAAGCGGCTGATGGAGGACTTGCAAAAAGTTTGGCCGACCATTCGCCCGAACCGGTTGCAGATTTTCGGTGCTGATGAACCGCGAGGATCGTCGCCCGCGCTACCACCAGGGGGAACCAATCCGCCGAACGAACCGAAAAAAGAGTGTGACGATCCATCCACGGCTTCCGAGCCGAAGACCGCGGAAACACAAGCGTCACCGATCATCGTGATTCCCAATCCCGGTCAGTGGACCATCGCATCGGACGATCTTGCCGCGCTGGACCAATTCGAACAATTGATCCTGCGTTCGACTGCCACGCCCATGATTCCCGCCGCTACCACCGGTAATTATTCGATCTACCTGCTCAAGCATGCCGGCGCAGAGCAAATGGAGGAGGTGTTCTCGAGTCTGTTTAAGCGAGGCGCATCGGAGACGAGCGCATTCAGTCGTCTGGGCAAAGTCACGGTGGTTGCCGATCCCCGCATGAACGCGTTGCTGGTCAACGGCAGCCGTGCCGACAGAACGGTGGTAGAGGAACTGCTGGCGGTGCTCGATTCGCAGGAACTAATCGATAATCTGCAATCGTCCATGCCGCGACTTGTGGCCCTGAAACATACCGATGCCCGACGCATCCAGGACATCATCCGAGAGGTCTATCGATCGCAATTGACGAGCGGTGGCGGGCGCCGGCCGCTGACGATCCCCGAGGGCGTTTCGACGGAAACGGCTGCCGTGCTCCAGCAGATCAACGCTTCGGCCGCCGGCCCTGTTTTAACAGTCAGCATTGAGCCCTCGTCCAATTCGTTGATCATCAAAGCCCCCGCCTCCCTGGCGGATGAAGTGATTGAATTTGCGGGAAAACTCGACGAGCGCGCCAACCTGCAGTCGTCGACCCGCATGGAAATCATTCGCCTGAATTCCATCAACGTCGGTAAGCTTCGACAGTCACTGCAATCCCTGTCGCCGCCCCGGACCGGCACAACGGCGACTGCGAAGTAGTGCATCGATCTGTCACCCAGGTGCGTTCGCGACCTGAAAAGCTTCGTTTTCCTTCCGGCCTTCGCCAGAGGCCCAGCCGCACGATCGACACAAAGCATTACTAAAACAGAACTTACACACCAACATGGCGACAGCCTGGCACCTAGGTTCTCTTGACGGGTCTGGGGAGGCCTATTAGATTCAGGACGGATTTTGCGGCGAGAGCCGACCGCGGATCCGCCTACCAAACCAACCCACCCCATACCCGCCCACCTGATTGACTTTCGAATTCCTCTTAGCGCTGCGGCGACGATGCCGTTCAGCGTGAAAAAGTGACGTAAACGGGAATTCGGCCGAAGTAGATGCACGGAAGCAAACAGAGTTGCCCAACGGCAACGCCGGTATTTGCCGGCGGTCACACTCTTCCTCGAACGGATTCGGAGGGGAAAGTCACATGATCTCGAATTCGATGAGCATGAAATCGACGTTAGATGCCGACCAATTGCGGCTCGTGGCGGACGCCTTGCGGGCACGCTCGTCGTTGGCACCGCTCGCGCAGCAGTGGGAATTCGCGGGCGAATTTGCGCTTCTGACCGAGGCAGCCCGGGCGTTTGGGATTGAGTGCCTGGAGTCGGAAGAGTTGCAAGTTGAGCCCGCCGCGCTGGATGGCTTTCCGCTCAAATTGATACACCGCCACGAAGTGTTTCCGCTGGAACGCTCGGAACAGTGGTTGCGTCTGGCGGTCAGCAATCCATTCGACCTCAACGCATTCGATTCGGTTGCATCCTCGCTGGAACTCGAAGTACGCCCGGTCGTCACGTCGGGGGAAGTGATCCGCCGGCTAATCAAACGCTATCTAGGCGTGGGCGCCGAAACGATTGACGGCCTGATCGCGCTCAAGAAACAGCAGAGTGGCGATGTCGAGATGCTCGAGGAGATCGACGTCGACGGATCGGACGATGCTGAAGCGGCGCAGCAGGCGTCGGTGGTTCGGCTCGTGAATGAGATCCTGAGCGAAGCGATTGAGGCCCGCGCGAGCGACATTCATATTGAGGCTCAGGAGTCGGGAATCAAGATCCGTTATCGCATCGACGGCATTCTGCAGGCTCAACCGGTGCCGCCGGAGATGAATCAGTTCCGCGCCACGATCGTCAGCCGCCTGAAGATCATGGCGAAATTGAACATCGCCGAAAAGCGAATTCCACAAGACGGGCGTATCAAGTTGCGGATTGCCAACCGCGAAATTGACATTCGCGTTTCGATCATCCCCATGCTGCATGGCGAGGGCGTGGTCATGCGTGTGCTGGATAAGAGCAACCTGTCGTTCTCGCTCCGTGGGATCGGCATGCCGCAGTCGACCTACGACCAGTTCCAGAAACTGATTCGATTGCCACACGGCATCATTCTCGTCACGGGACCCACCGGTTCGGGTAAGACCACCACGCTTTACAGCGCACTCAGCGAGATCAAATCTGAAGACACCAAGATTGTGACGACCGAGGATCCGATCGAGTATCAACTCGAAGGCATCAACCAGATCCAGGTGCATCACAAGGTGGGGCTGACGTTCGCGGCATGCCTGCGAGCCATTCTGCGTCATGATCCGGATGTTGTTCTGGTGGGCGAAATTCGAGATCTGGAAACTGCGGAGAACGCGGTGCAGGCGTCACTGACGGGGCACTTGGTATTCAGCACGCTGCACACCAACGACTCGGCAAGCGCCTTCATGCGATTGTGCGACATGGGTGTGGAACCGTTCTTGGTGGCGAGCACCGTCGAAGGCGTGATGGCACAGCGGCTCGTAAGGCGTCTGTGTCCCGATTGCCGGCGACCCGTGCAACGCGATTCGGTGGAATTCCCTGAGGATTTTCCAATCGATTACCGTCTCGATCCGCAAGTCACGATCTACCAGCCGCAGGGTTGCGAGGCTTGTCGAGGCAACGGCTATCGCGGCCGAATTGGAATTTACGAACTGCTCACGACGACGGAAGAGATCCGTCAATTGGCGACCCAGCGAGTGGCGTCGCAGGCCATCAAACAAGCCGCCATGCAAGCGGGCATGCAAACCCTGCGTTCGGATGGTTGGCGGAAGGTGGCCGAGGGTATCACAACGATTGAAGAGGTTCTGCGAGTCACAAAGGCGGACTAGGGCGTGGTGAGCAACTCTCCACCATAGCAGTTCGCTTTTGCCGTCCGGATTCGGACTCGCTGGAACGCTCGTGGGGAACCGCATGCCGGATTTCGCATACATCGCGAAAAATGCGCAGGGGCAACGGACCGAAGGGTTCGTGGCGGCCACCTCGCGCCGCGAGGCGTTGCAGCGACTCCGGCAGAAGTCATTATTTCCTCTGTCGGTCGAAGAACCTCGCGCTGGCAACATGCAGCGGATTGCTCCCGCATGGCCCGTTCGCATCAAGAAAGATCAGGTCGCCGACCTCTGCACCCAGCTCTCCGACCTGCTCACCAACGGCGTGCCGATGCTCGACGCGTTAAACGTGTTGGTGGAGGCCACACCCAATGTTCGATTGCGGGAATCGGTGCAGCGCGTTCGCGACGCGGTGGCAGAAGGACAGAATCTCGACCAAGCCATGGCCGCCGAGCCGGCTGCTTTCTCGGAGTTGACGGTGAGCGTGGTTCGGGCAGGTATGGAAGGCGCCTTTCTCGAAGACGCGCTCCAGCGAACAGCCGCCTTTCTCCGCAAGCAGGACGAGATGCGAGCCAAGGTTGTGGGCGCCCTGACCTACCCCATCATTCTCGGCACCATTGGCACGCTGATCACGGCATTGATGATCACCTTTCTCGTGCCGAAGTTTCAGCCGTTTTTCGATCGCCTGCAGCAAACCGGAGCCGGCCTGCCGCTTGTTACCGTGGTGTTGCTTGGAGCCAGCCACGGGTTGATGCGTTACGGTCTGTTGATCCCCGTCGCCGGGTTTGCGATCTACCTGGGATTCAAGCGCGTGATCAAAACTTCGTGGGGCCGGCTTCAACTCGATCGTCTGAAATTAAAGCTGCCCGTCCTGGGTTCCATCTTTCACGATGCGGCCCTCAGTCGCGCATGCCGAATCCTTGGTACGCTCCTGCATAATGGCGTGCCGATGCTCAAGTCGATCCGTATCAGCAGCGAGTCGACCGGCAACAAGCTTTTGGAGCAAGCGATGGTACGTTCGGCCGACAACATCACGGCCGGTGACACGTTGTCGAAACCGTTGGCAGCGAGCGGACTCGTTCCTCCCCAGGTCATGGCGATGATCCGCATCGCGGAAGAAGCAAATACGCTCGACCAAGTGCTGGTCAAAATCGCCGATCGTATCGATCAGCGAATTGAACGCAGACTCGAAGTGCTCGTGCGCATGATCGAACCGCTGATGCTCGTGATCATCGGTGCCATGGTCATGTTCGTAATTGTGGGCGTACTTTTGCCCGTGTTTGATTTGAACTCCTCCGTGGAGTGACCGTGTTTTCCGGCGGCATGCAACGCTTGCCGCATGGACCAAGTTTGTTAGAAGGAGAATGCAATGAAACGTTCGAAACAGCGACGCGGCTTGACCCTGTTGGAACTGATGATCGTGCTGATCATTTTGGTCGGCCTGATCGCCCTGGTCGGTCCTCGCCTCCTCGGTTCGCAGCGCAAAGCCGACATCAAAACCACTCAGGCCCAGATTGGGAATCTCACGTCGGCTTTAAAAATGTACGCGGTCGATATG
Organism: Planctomycetota bacterium; assembly: GCA_046045565.1. Classification (GTDB taxonomy): domain Bacteria; phylum Planctomycetota; class Planctomycetia; order Pirellulales; family Pirellulaceae; genus VGZA01. Next base: position 7,166 of record JBJOLO010000811.1, read on the forward strand.
AAGACCTTTCCGTCCACGGAAGAAGGATTAGCCGCGCTGTTGCAAGCACCAGACGACGAGCGACTGGCCCAATCGTGGGACGGCCCGTATCTGGACGGAAACAAGGTGCCGATCGATCCTTGGGGAAATGAATTCCAGTACGAATTCTCGGCCGACGATGGAGCGGAATTTCCCCGCATCGTGTCGCCCGGTCCCGACAAACAGGCCGGGACGGCCGATGACATCGCCAACCAAGCTTCCGACGACTCCAAGGACGGTTCCGGTCGCGATTCGACGAAATCCAACCGCAATGATCGCTAGGAGACGCGTCAAGACGCAACGAGCCGCGTTCTCGTTGCTCGAGTTGCTGATCGTCCTGGTCGTGATGGTTGGTTTAATGGCGATTGCCTGGCCCAGTCTCCGCCGCCCGCTCGCAGACAGCGTACTCCAGCAAGCGGGTAACGAGATGCGCCAGGCGATGGAGACGGCCAGACAGACTTCGCTCGCGACCGGACGCCCGGTCCTGTTGCGAGTTTCTGCCGAATCGGCCGACTTGCAGCTCCGATCGTTGCAACACCTGATCGGAGCAGAGCGCCGCGACAATCAAGATCTCGCTACATCACAACGATCGGGTACCCAACCGGAAACCTCGTTGGAAAAACGCGCCACGTTTTCCGACAGCCCCGCGCTGCCCGCTATTCCGTCGCTCTCCGCGGGCGTGATCATCGAAACGGTTATTCTGGGAGACGCTGTCCCCGACGCCGATACGTGGGAGCGGGACCAAGATCGCATCGGCGGTCGTCCGAGCGGGTCGGGAATTCGAACCGACGAGCCGTCATCCTGGTTGATTCCATTTCTGCCATCCGGGCGGTCGATCGATTGCACGATCGTCCTGCGGGATACTTCCAATCAGCGTCGCCTTGGGGTGCGGCGGGAATCGGCAACCGGCAGCTTACGATTCACTGCGATGCCATCTCGCCGCAATGAGCGCGATCGACCATGAGCAAGGATCGGGCAGTGCCGATGTCACAGACTCCCGCTCAACGTCGGTTTGCAGCCGGAACCGACAGCACCATGCGGACTCTTCCGCGAAACGTCGATGGATTGCGCGAAGCCTATTCGTTACTCGAAGTCATCCTGGCCGTTGCGATTTTGGCGAGCAGCGGGCTGCTCTTGCAGGCGACCATGGGACAGGGAACGCGTCTGGGGCTCAAAGCGGAGCAACGCACTCGCGCGACGGAGCTTGCACAGTCGTTGCTCGACAAACACCTCGCCTTCGCTGAACTCGGGGAACGACAAGAGCAAGGCTTTTTTGATTCCGCGCCTGAATGGGCTTATCGCGTTTCCGTCGAATCGGTCGATACGATCCCCAAAGAAGTCGCTCTGCGTCGGATCATTGTCGATGTCCTGCCCGCCCGCGCCATGGGTGCACGCGCATCGACAGCCGGATCGCGACCCACATGCCGTTTGGTGCGCTGGGTGCGCGCAAGCCTGGATCAATCCGCGGAAGCGGTTTCGGATGACGCGACAAAGGGCTCGTTCCCGGATCGAGACGCTCGCACTTCAGGGGGCACAGGAGCCAACGCTCCATGAAGCCCCGCAAGCGTTCCGCATTCACACTGCTTGAACTGTTGATCGCGCTTGCGCTCTTGGGCGGCCTGTTGCTGCTCGCATGGTCGATCATGGGTACGCTCCGTTTGGCGGAATCACGCACCGAGGGGTTAGCGGGACGGGTGCGTATAATTCAATCCGCCCGAAACTGGCTCGAGAACGATCTGCAGCACCTAGTCGGCGGTATGGCGGGCGCTTCAACCACGGCGGGCATGCAAGCCGGAATGCCGCTCGGAGCCTTTTCGACCAGCGGTGGATCGAGTGGAGTTACGCCCTCCGCGGGCGGCTCCGGCACAACCGTTTTTTTTCAAGGAGACCCCGGCGGCTTTGTCGCGAATCTGCTGCCCTCTTTCGATCCGCTCTGGATGATGGAACCTTGGTTCACCGAGTCGTCGACAACGGACCTCATGCCGAGACTGCCGCATCCAAACCGCACCGTTCGCGTCGAATATCGGGCCATCGGC